>NZ_QNRN01000020.1:0-86280 GCF_003315125.1 Bacillus sp. DB-2
TTTCTTAGTCATGAAAAATCCCCTCCAAGTAATAGTGTAACATCCATGTATGTACATGGTCTTTTTACACTGTCTACCTAAAGGGGATAATATCACAATTGGACTCTTTTAGAGTTTAGAACAGTTCTTTATTTCTTTAAAAATCGAATCAAACTTCTAATGGCAAAAAATAACGCTATAACCAGAACTATAGAACCAACAACCCATATAGGATTAATGACTGTAGGATTAACTTGTCCATAAATCACTTTCATCACTCCTAGTTCATTTAAGGATTAATAGTGAAAGAACCACCACTGTAATAAATTGTACCCCTTGGGTAAGTATTAGAATACGCAACAGCTGCACTATATCTTTCAGATTCATTGAATTTGCATGATTTTACTTTATCACAAGAAAATATTATAAATATATTTTAATATATTTAATTTGGTAAAATGAAGATTAAAATGTTACTTTTTCTTATTTTTTATATTTTTAACAAAAACCCTTTTTTGTTGGCCAACGAAATATCGATTACCCAACAAAGAACCGTTCCAAAACATCTTTGGAACAGCTCCCCGCATATATCTACTCGTTATACCTCACCGGCTCATTCCGAATAATGAACAAATGAATCGGCAAGAAAACCGAAAACGTGATTGTATGAATGATCGTAAATAGTATGGAATTCGTTCCGTATCTATCCAAAATAGCATAGATAAGATAAATAGACAGTACAAGTGATACAGCTGTTGCTAATATATATAGAATTGGTACGAAATTAAAGATGAAGCATCCAACATATATGCCAAATACTTTCCACCCTGCTTCTTCTTTCAAGAAATCTGGTAATTTATCTTTCGCTAAATCACCCCATATCTTACTATTTATAAACGGAATAAAAGCAAGAACACCATCAGTTGCACCATCATTTTTCGCCATCGTATAAAGTGCAACAGCCGTTAACAAATACGAAATAATTGCCCAAATTATTATAACAAGAATAAACGCAAAACTAAGAGCAAAGAAACCTGCTAGTACGCCTTGATCTTCCATCTTATCCTCTCCTCTCTCTTCTCAACATATTTCATTACAGTGCAAGTTATGTTTTAAAATTTAACCAAACTCTTTGTATAATAAGAAGAGAAAGATAATGAGAGAGGAGCACATACCTATGCATCCATTTGTAAAGGCATTACAAGAGCATTTTACAGCTCATCAAAATCCCGAAAAAGCAGAACCGATGGCACGTTATATGAAAAATCACTTCCCGTTTCTCGGTATTCAAACTCCTGAGAGAAGACAGTTATTGAAAGACATCATTCAAATACATACTCTCCCAGATAAAAAGGACTTCCAAATTATCGTGCGTGAACTTTGGGACCTACCAGAACGTGAATTTCAAGCTGCCGCACTCGATATTATGCAAAAATATAAAAAACACATAAATGAAACTCACATCCCATTTTTAGAAGAACTTATTGTCACAAAATCTTGGTGGGATTCTGTTGATAGCATCGTCCCTACATTTTTAGGTGCTATCTTTTTAAAACATCCAGAATTAATTTCCGCATATATTCCAAAGTGGATTGCATCAGAAAACATATGGTTACAACGTGCCGCTATTTT
Organism: Bacillus sp. DB-2; assembly: GCF_003315125.1. NCBI lineage: Bacteria > Bacillati > Bacillota > Bacilli > Caryophanales > Bacillaceae > Bacillus > Bacillus sp. DB-2. Next base: position 1,612 of record NZ_QNRN01000020.1, read on the forward strand.
ATTCCAGCTAAAATATAAACAAAAAATGGATGAAGAACTCCTTTTCTGGATTATCGGTCAACTACATTCCTCAAAAGAATTTTTCATTCAAAAAGCAATTGGCTGGGTCCTTCGCGAATATGCAAAAACGAAACCAGATGTAGTATGGGAATACGTTCAAAACAACGAACTCGCTCCATTAAGTAAACGCGAAGCAATTAAGCACATTAAGCAAAATTACGGAATAAATAACGAAAAAATAGGCGAGACTCTATCCTAGATGGGCACGTTCCTCTATTGAGATTTAAAAAAGAACGTGTTAAAATATGTTCATTATTATTAATATAAGTAGCGATGACGGACTTATAAGTACTTGCATAAAAAGCGATTCAGGGATAGTGAAAGCCTGAAGCTGCGAGGAAACGGCAGTCTCGAGCAATACGTGATAAAGTGGATGCACATTTTGTGTATCAACTAGGGTGGAACCGCGGGCAAACGCTCGTCCCTAGGCGATTAAGCCTTGGGATGAGCGTTTTTTTATGTTTTTTAAAGCATATATTGCTCGTTTCCAAAGTACCCATCACGTCATCGCAAATACGTTAACTTTCAAAAGGAGGATTTTATTATGTATTCAATGGAACAAGTTGTAAACTTAGCGAAACATCGCGGTTTCGTTTTCCCTGGTTCTGAAATTTACGGTGGTCTTGCAAACACATGGGATTACGGTCCACTTGGAATCGAATTAAAAAATAACGTCAAAAAAGCTTGGTGGAAAAAATTCATTCAAGAATCTCCACACAACGTTGGTTTAGATGCTGCTATTTTAATGAACCCAAAAACTTGGATCGCTTCTGGTCACGTTGGTAACTTTAATGATCCAATGATCGACTGTAAAAAATGTAAAGCTCGTCACCGTGCTGACAAATTAATTGAAGATGCATTAGACGCAAAAGGTATCGAAATGGTCGTTGACGGTCTTACTTTCGACCAAATGGCTGACTTAATGAAAGAACATGAAGTAAAATGCCCAGATTGCGGTAGCCAAGAATTCACGGAAATCCGTCAGTTCAACTTAATGTTCAAAACATTCCAAGGTGTTACAGAGTCTAGCACAAACGAAATCTTCCTTCGTCCTGAAACAGCACAAGGTATTTTCGTAAACTTTAAAAACGTACAACGCTCTATGCGTAAGAAACTTCCATTTGGTATCGGCCAAATCGGTAAAAGTTTCCGTAACGAAATCACACCTGGTAACTTCACATTCCGTACACGTGAATTCGAACAAATGGAACTTGAATTCTTCTGTAAGCCTGGTGAAGATTTAGAGTGGTTCGCATTCTGGCGTGAAACTTGTAAAAACTGGCTACTTTCACTTGGTATGACTGAAGAAAGCATGCGTCTTCGTGACCACGGTGAAGACGAATTATCTCACTATAGTAACGCGACAACTGATATTGAATTCAGATTCCCATTCGGTTGGGGCGAACTATGGGGCGTTGCATCTCGTACAGATTTCGATTTAAAACGTCATATGGAACACTCTAACGAAGACTTTAACTATATCGATCCACAAACGAATGAGCGTTACGTACCTTACTGCATCGAGCCATCTCTAGGTGCAGACCGTGTAACATTAGCATTCTTATGTGATGCATATGAAGAAGAGCAATTAGAAAACGATTCTCGTACAGTTCTTCGTTTCCACCCTGCTTTAGCACCATATAAAGCAGCTATCTTACCATTATCTAAAAAGCTATCTGAAGGTGCTACTGAAGTATTCGCAGAACTAGCTCAAGACTTCATGGTAGACTTTGATGAAACTGGTTCTATCGGTAAACGTTACCGTCGTCAAGACGAAATCGGTACTCCATTCTGTATCACATACGACTTCGACTCTGTTGAAGACAAAGCTGTTACAGTACGTGACCGTGACACAATGGAACAAGTTCGTATGCCAATTAGCGAACTAAAAGGTTTCTTAGAGAAGAAAATCCAGTTCTAATTATAAAAAAGAGGCAGCTCATCAGAGCTGCCTCTTTTCTATTTTTCACGTTTTTCTTTAATTGCTACTGTACATCTTGATATGCATAGTAAATCATCATTTTCATCAATGATGCGAATATCCCAAACCATTGTCGATTGTCCTCTATGTATCGGTGTTCCAATTGCTGTTACAATTCCATCTTTCTTTGAGCGAATATGATTTGCATTAATTTCTAATCCGAAACAAATACATTTTTCTTGATCAATTAAATTGTATGAACCAACACTTGCCACAGTTTCTGCTAATGCAAGGGATGCACCGCCATGTAAAAATCCAAACGGCTGATGCGTGCGTTCATCAACAGGCATTGTAGCAACTACTTTATCCTCTGTCATTTCTAACAACTCAATTCCAAGCGAATCCATTAAAGTTTTTGACATATTGTTTTCAACCTCTCTCCCTTTAGATCAAATGTATAATTTTACCTGTTTAATTTCAAACTACCTATAACACTTATATAAGGAGGTTTCACCTAAATGAAACAGAAATTTTGTATACTATTGCTTATGTTCTCCTTGCTGACTATTGTACCAAATTGTGCAATAGCAGCCAAAGCATCCAACCTGACAATCAATGTTAAGACTGTAACGCAAAAAGGTAAGAAACCTTATATAGAATATCAAATTAATAGGCCTTCCTTTCACAACTTTTCTGATTCGAAATTTCAAAATAAGCTGAATTCCTATTACAAAAACTCTACTACTAAATTTAAAAGTAAATTAGAAAAAGAAGCGAAGAAATATTATGAAGAAACAGAAGGATCTAGCACACCTTTTCATCCATACGTTGCAAATGTTGACTATAAAGTAGCTTTAAACAAACCACCTTTCCTAAGTCTATATGTGAATTACTATCAATATACAGGCGGAGCGCACGGACTGTATACGTGGAAGGCAAATACATTTGATTTAAACGAAAAAAAATTATTACACTTAGACGATTTATTTCAACAAGAGGATAAATATAAAGAAATAATTCGCACAGAGATTGTAAGACAAATTAAACAAAATGAAAGCATTTATTTTCCTGATGCAGTCGAAAAAGTAACGAGCACTAAAAAGTTTCACTACTTTTTAGAACCGGATAATCTTGTGATTTATTTCCCTTTATATGAAATTGCTCCTTATTCAAGCGGAATTCCGCAGTTTCGTATTCCATACACATTGCTTAGAGACTATTTAAAGCCTTCTTATCAAAATATTTTGATTGACAACAAGTAAATATTTTCGCTACGATAATGTTAACCTAATCACAACTGGAGGTTAACATTATGAAGAAGCTTCATGTTTTAGATTTAGCATTAGCTGCCATGTTCGTCGCTCTTATGGCTATTGGTGCAAATATTGTATCGTGGGCACCATTCTTACAAATAGCGGGCATTCCATTATCTATGCAACCATTTTTCGCAATTTTAGCAGGTCTTCTTCTTGGGAGTAGACTTGGGGCATTATCAATGACTGTTTACATGCTTGTTGGAGTAGCAGGTGCGCCAATCTTCGCTAACTTCAAAGCTGGATTTGGAGCACTTTTAGATCCTACTGGTGGTTTTATTATCGCATTTATTATCGTTGCTTACGTATCAGGAAAACTAGTAGAACAAAAAGAACGACCAACATTCAGCACCTTTGCAATTTCTTCTTTCGTCGGAATCATTTTAACGTATATTATCGGTACTACTTATATGTACGGGGCAGTCAATATTTTCATGGGTGGTAATATGAGTTATAAAGCTGCCTGGATGATTATGATGTGGTTCGCAGTAAAGGATATTGCGTTTACAATTATCGGCGCTATTATCGCACCTCGCATATACTATGCTGTACGTCGTTCCGCTTATCAGCATTCTCATTCGACGATTTCATAATAAACAAGGAGCTGTTCCTATAGGAACAGCTCCTTGTTTATTATATTAAGACTCTTGCTTCATTTGCTCGTCTAAAACTTTCTTCATCATTACTAGCATATCATCACGTAATTCTGGGTGCTGCAATGCCATTTCAATTGTCGTTTGAACGAATCCTAATTTTTCACCAACGTCATAACGCTTTCCTTCAAAATCATATGCAAATACACGTTGAATTTCATTTAAGCTTTGAATAGCATCCGTTAACTGAATTTCGCCACCCGCTCCAACTTGTTGCTGTTCCAAGAACATAAAGATTTCAGGAGTTAAAATGTAACGTCCCATAATCGCTAAGTTTGAAGGCGCAGTACCTTGCGCTGGTTTTTCAACGAATTTACGAACTTGATAACGACGTCCCTCTTGCTCTAACGGATCAATAATTCCGTAGCGATGTGTTTCTGCTTCAGGAACAGTTTGTACACCAATAACAGAAGAAAGTGTTTTGTCATACTCGTCCATTAATTGACGTAAACATGGTTTTTCAGCTTGAACGATATCATCGCCTAATAATACTGCAAACGGCTCATCACCAATGAATTTACGTGCGCACCAAACAGCATGTCCTAATCCTTTTGGTTCTTTTTGTCGAATGTAATGGATATCTACCATTTTAGAAGAAGCTTGTACTTTTTCAAGTAACTCATACTTTTTCTTCTCTAATAAGTTTTGCTCTAATTCAAATGCGTTATCAAAATGATCTTCGATAGAGCGCTTTCCTTTACCAGTAACGATAATAATATCTTCGATGCCTGATTTTACTGCTTCTTCTACGATGTATTGAATTGTTGGTTTATCTACAATTGGAAGCATTTCTTTTGGCATTGCTTTCGTTGCTGGTAAAAAGCGTGTTCCTAATCCCGCTGCCGGGATAATTGCTTTTCTCACTTTTTTCATGACAAATACCCTCGCTTTTCATTCTAATTCTCTTAGTAAAGTGCAAATTTATAACACTCGCTCGTAATAATCCTCTACATCAAACAAAACTACAAGAAAAGAGGAGGCCGTTCTCCGTTCTCCTCTTTTCCTATCAGTAGCATTCTATTCTATTATAAACGATTCATAATATCTTCTTTAATAGTAAGTAACTTTTGTTCACTATTTTGTAAAGAATCATCTTGTACACCAAAGTAGAATTTAATTTTCGGCTCTGTTCCAGATGGACGTAAGCAGAACCAAGAACCATCTTCTAATTGATATTTTAACACATTTGATTTCGGTAAGTGAATCTCTTCCTTATTTCCATCTTGTAACGTTGTAATGATGCTTTCTTTATAATCCTCAACTGCAACGACTGTTAAACCCGCTACTTCTTTCGGAGGATTCTCACGGAATGTTGCCATCATCTTTTGAATCTGTTCGGCACCATCTTTTCCTTTTAACGTTAACGATACAAGGTCCTCACGGAAGAACCCATACTTCTTAAATACTTCTAGCAGACCATCGTATAACGTTTTACCTTGTGATTTGTAGTATGCAGCTACTTCACATGCAAATAGGACGGATTGCACCGCATCTTTATCACGGCAGAATGAACGGATTAAATAACCGTAGCTTTCCTCATAACCGAATTGGAATTCATATTGTCCGCTTTCTTCATACTGTTTAATTTTTTCGCCGATAAATTTAAATCCAGTTAACGTATCAACTGTATCTAAACCGTATGCTTTTGCGATTGTACGGCCAATTTCAGACGTTACGATTGTTTTTAAAACAACACCGTTTTCTGGAAGCGTTCCGTTTTCCTTCTTTTGTGATAATAAGTAATCAAGCATTAACGCACCTGTTTGGTTACCAGTTAATACTTGGAACTCACCATCGTGATTGCGAACTGCTACACCTAGACGGTCTGCATCAGGATCTGTTGCGATTAACACGTCTGCGCCTACTTTTTCACCGTCGCGAATTGCATACTCAAACGCTGCATGCTCTTCTGGGTTTGGTGATTTTACTGTAGAGAAGTTTGGATCTGGTAACTCTTGCTCTTTTACAACTGTTACATCTGTAAATCCAACTTCTTCTAAACCACGGCGTACCGAAATATTTGATGTTCCATGCAATGGTGTAAAGACGATTTTTAAATCTTTTCCTACTTCTTTCACCATCTCTTTATTAATAATGACATTGTTCAATTCTGCTGCATAAGCATCATCTACTTCTTGTCCAATTATATGTAATAAACCGTCAGCTTTTAATTGCTCAACATCAGCAACTTCAACTGTTAATTCATTCTCTACTGCATTTACGTAGCTAATTAACTCATCAGCTTCTTTTGGAGGCAATTGTCCACCATCGTCACCATATACTTTATAACCATTATATTCAGGCGGATTATGGCTTGCCGTAAGAACGATTCCACTTGCTGTATGTAAATGACGAACTGCGAAAGAAAGCACTGGTGTTGGACGTAAGCTTTCAAATACATATGTTGTAATACCGTGTGCACCAAGAGTAGCAGCTACTTCCATTGCGAATTCAGGTGATTTATGACGAGAATCATACGCGACAACAACACCGCGTTTTTTCGCTTCTTCACCTAAGTTTTCAATAAACATAGCCAATCCTTTTGTTGCTTTACGAACTGTATATACATTTAAACGGTTCGTACCAGCACCAAGTTCACCACGCATACCACCTGTGCCGAACTCTAGATTTTTATAAAAGCTATCCTCGATTTTCTTCTCATCTTGCTTCATGTTTTCTAGCTGTTCTTTTAATTCTGCGTCTAATTCTGCATATGAAAGCCAGCGACTAAATTCTTGTTTCCAATTCATACTTCCATCTCCTCTCGCCTGTCGTACCTTCATTATATGAAAAAAACAACCTGAATCTCAATATTTTTTAAAATCTAGCAGGATTTTACTATAAATATTTGTATACACTATGGTTAAATACTCCACCAAAGGGAATGAGGATTATGCAAGAATGGGGCTTGTCAGAAGAGCTCAAAATAAAAACAAAGCAGATGATTGAAATTGCTGAAAAAGAATTATCAAACATGAAGCATGCAATCGATAAAGAAGATGAATGTATTTTATGTAAAATGGAAGATATTCATCATATGTTAACAAATGTACAGACGTTAGCAGCTACATATTATATTCAAGCATATTTATCACCTTATACGGAAAGCTCACATTTCATCACTACAGCTGTCCAACATTTAAGCGCTCGAAAACACGGTGCTCTTATTATTGTGGAACGAAGTGACGCTCTTGATTCTTTCATTCAAACTGGAACGACATTAAACGCACACTTAACCGCGCCACTACTTGAATCGATTTTTTATCCAGGGAACCCTCTTCATGACGGAGCCGTTCTCATTAAAAATAATCATATTGTCTCAGCAGCTAATATTCTCCCATTAACAAAAAGCATGGAAATCAATCCTGAGCTAGGAACACGTCATAGGGCTGCAATTGGCTTATCCGAGAAAATTGATGCACTTATATTAGTTGTCTCTGAGGAAACAGGGCGTACTTCATTCGCTTTAGGCGGGACGTTATATACGATTTCTTTATAGGACGAATCTTTCACTATGTAGCACTTTTTGAAACGGTAAAATAGTAAATGAAATTATATGAACCGTAACTCCAAATATATCGACGTTTCGACAAGGAGTATCGACTTACCGACAAAAACTTACAATAGTCATACCATATCAATAAGAAAAGGCTATCCCAAAAATTTGAGACAGCCTTTTCTTCAAAAATTATTCTTCTCCGAAACGCTCAACAAGTGTTGCAAGTGTACGCACCATTGCACCTGTTGCTCCAGATGGTCCTAAATCATGTGCTCCTGATGTTTCAGATGTTCCAGCGATGTCCAAGTGTACCCATGGTGTTTCTTCTGCAAATTCACCAATGAATGTCCCAGCCATAACCGCATGTCCTTCACGGCCTGGTGAGTTATTTAAATCAGCAAATTTACTGTTTTTGACACGTTCTTTATCACGTTCAAAAATCGGCAATTGCCAAATTGGCTCATCCGTTTCCATAGAAGCCTCTAACACTTGTTCAAACAATTCTTCATTATTTGTCATCGCGCCTGTTGTATGATTTCCAAGTGCAACAATTACACCGCCTGTTAATGTTGCAACATCAACTAAGTAATTTGCGCCAAGTTTCTTCGCATACGTAATACCGTCAGCTAACGCTAGGCGACCTTCTGCATCTGTATTTAATACTTCAATTGTTTTTCCGCTCATAGATGTAATAACATCATCTGGCTTAAATGCTGTACCACTTACAACGTTGTCAGTTGATGGAATAACAGCAATTACATTTTGCTCGGGGCGAAGTTCACCGATGATCTCCATCGCGCCAAGAACAGCTGCAGCGCCGCCCATATCACCTTTCATACCAACCATGCCTTCACGTGGTTTTAAAGAATAACCGCCTGTATCATATGTAATCCCTTTTCCAACAAATCCAATTACATCTTTCCACTCTTCTTTTCCTTTATAAATAAGAGCGATCATTTTTGGCGGTTCAGTAGATCCTTGGTTTACTGCAAGTAATGCACCCATACCAAGCTCTTCCATCTCTTCTTTCTCAAGAACCTTATAATCCATATCGTATTTTTCTGCTAATTCAACTGCATACTCAGCAAGCTTTGTCGCTGTTAATACGTTTGGCGGCATATTTACAAGTGTACGAGCTGAATTTGTTGCACGTCCATGTACGTAGCCAACTGTTAATGCAGCTTCAATTTCTTGTGCATCTTCCGCTGTAATAGCCGTGAACTTCTCTAGTTCCACACGATCCTTTTTATCTGATTTATACGTTTGTAACTCATATGTACCAAGACCTTGTACTTCTGCTGCAATATGAGCTACATCAATCGCATCTAATTTCTCTGTTACGAAAGAATCAAGCAAGATTGCTGCATCTTGTACTTTTGCTGCTTGTAACGCTTTAAACGCCTTACCAAGAGCAGCACGTAACGTTTCCGTTGTATATGACTCTTTCTTACCTAAACCAACAAAATAATAACGTTTAACATTTGTTTTTCCTAAGCTGTGTACTTTTGAAATGGCTTTCTTCTTAGTTGAAAGTTCTTTTTCTTCTAATAAAACTTGTAATTGTCCTTCAAACGCTTTATCCAGTTCTTGTACAAAGCTACTCGTTTTATCTTCTTCAAATAAGGCAACAATTACCACTTCATGACTTACTAATTCTTTTTGTACTCGAAACATGTTCAGACCCCCTAAATTTCTCTACGTCCATTATAACTTTATTTTCGATAAAATGCGACAATTCTAAATTCTGTTATTTCATATAAAGTGAAACTTTAATCAGCCCGCACCAATCGGGCGTTTATGGGCAGCAGGGCTCCCCCCTAACTTCTTTGCCCCAGCTGAATTTTGAGATGGGAGTTTTACCGGCCGCAAATAGCAGGATAAAGATGCTATCTCCAATATCTTCTATGGTGAAATAAGACAAGAAAAAAGTCTAGCGTTATTGCCACTAGACTATCTTTGTTTTAAATATTGTCCACGAAACACTTGCATCGTTTCGTCTTGATTTAACATCGTTAACTCTTCTTCCGAGAACTTGCCATTTCCTATTTTCACTATATACACATTTACTTTTTTCTTACCCCATTGGCTATAAACATCTTTCACCGTATCATAATATAAATCGAGACGATTTCCTTTTATAGCACCGCCCTTATCAGCTACAACACCATATCCGTAACCTGGCACGAATAGAATTGTCCCAAGCGGGAATACGCGTAAATCGGCAGCGATTGTGGAATATAAATCCCTTTTTGCTTTAACACCTGAATATGTAATGCCATACTCTGGATGCCCCGGCCTCTTTCCAGTTGACTCTATACCTGATGTATAACCAGTTGCAGTCATTTCTATAACACGATATTTAGACCAGTCATTTGCCTGTTCTAAAGCATTTATCACTTCTTTACTCGGAGCAACTTTTTTCTCAATTTCTGCTGCATGTACTTCTTTTACACTTGTTCCTTCATATGATCTTATAATCTCTAATAAAGAAACTCCTGTGAAAGCCTGCCATGTTACGCATAATGCGAATGCAAGTAAACAAGTCATCATAATGCGAATACAATATCGTTTTAACATTTTTATATTCCACACTCCTTCATCGTTAATCATTCCCTATACGATGAAGGAATATGCAAAAAAATAATCTCCAAATTGATTGGAGATTAAAACATTTGATATCCACTTTTTCGAAGTTTTTTAATTATGATTCCTGCTAAAGCAGCACCTACTAATCCAGTAGATAGAATAAACACATCTGCGTGTCCTAAATGCGATACACTTGTCCCAAATGAAGAAAATGTTTCTTTTGGCTTTGAAAAATAGTCCCATACACTCGCTTTATTAATAATAAGCATACAAATAATTGGATATACAATAACCATTACCCACGTAGCTCGCAAAATCATGTTGAGTAAAAATCCAATTCCAAAAAATAAAATAAAGAACAACATCATTGAAATAAGTAGTACCGGTATACTCACTTCTTCTCCCTCTCCTTCGCATACGCCGTAAACACATGATAAGCCGTATAACCAAATTGCTCTCCTGGATTTAATGTTTTGTCCATTTCAAAATGCGACTCTGCTCTTCCTTCTAATAAATATTTGATGAGTACAGAAGTATTTTGATCATCTGCAATATTTTCCGGATGTAAAAAAGCTACTTCCGACAATTCTTTCTCCTGTACGATAACGTCTTCTCCCTCTGGCTCTAGAAGAAAAATAATCATATTATCACTAATTTCATTATGAATAACACCTGAGCGAATACCAATGATCCCCTTTACATGAGCAACAATGCCTGTCTCTTCCAATATTTCACGTTTCACAGCTTCATCAACAGTCTCGCCTTCATTAACAAAACCAGCAGGTAAAGACCATTGCCCTTTCAATCCACCGTATTTTTTCTTAACGAATAGCCATCTCCCATCTTCTGTAGCTACTAAGCCACTGACAGCTAACCACACTTTCCCTCGCTTCCCCATGATGTAACCTCCTCCATCAAAACGAACAGAATATTCTTTCTTTTTGTTTATTATACTATATTTTCAATACGAAAAAAGCAGAAACAGCTCATAGCCGTTTCTGCTTTTTCTACTATATATTAAAAGAACTTCAATTTACCTTTTTTAAGAACTAATAAAGGTCCGCCTAGTAAGAATAAGTAACGGTTGTCAATTACTTTCTTCATGAATGAAGCTTTCCAACCTGTTAACTTTTTGCCCATAACAACGCCCATTGCATCGTCATGACCTAATGAACATACAGATCCTTTATTATCAAATGCGAACTTTTTCATTTCACCTTTGCCGCGAACTAACACAGTTAAATTGTGTGCAATATTATAACCTTCTTGAATTGCAATCTGTGCTGTTGGTGGGTATGGACGGTTAATTTCTTCGTTGATGATTAACGCTGCATCACCAACCATGAATACATCTTCATGACCTGGAGCGTGCATGTACTCATCCACTTTAATACGTCCGCGCATTGCTTCAAATCCAGACTCTTCCACAATACCATTACCACGAACACCTGCAGCCCAAACTACAGTTTCAGATTTAAGAAGTTCAGCATCATCACCGTTGGCAACGATAATACCTTCTTCAGTTGCTTCCTTAATTGCTGTACCGATGCGGAATTCTACACCTTTTTTCTCGAGTTGTTTTACAGCGTACTCTACTAATGCTGGATCGAAACCAGGAAGTGCTGTTGGAGCAGCTTCTACACAGATGATACGTGCTTTTTCACGTGGAACATCATACTCTTTGCAAAGTTCAGGAATACGGTTTGCAAGCTCACCTACGTACTCGATACCAGTAAATCCAGCGCCACCAACAACGATTGTTACTAACTCATCACGTTTTTCAGTCGCATATTGAGCGAATTTTTCTTCCATATGCTCACGAATTTGACGAGTTGCATTAATGTTAGTGATTGAGAATGCATGCTCTTTTAATCCTTTAATTCCGAACGTTTCTGATTCGAAACCAAGACCGATTACTAAGTAATCATACTCTAATTCACCATCTTTTAAGATAATACGTTTTTCAGCAGCTTTAATCTCTACTACTGTATCTTGTACAAAGTTCACTTTATTTGTATCGATAACGTCTTGAATATCTAGACAGATTTTATCATCTTGTAATGTACCAGCTGCACTCTCATGTAACCAAGTTGCTTGGTAGTGATAGCTGTTGTTGTTTACTAACGTAATTTCAGCTTCACTTACAGATAATGTTTTTTGCAGACGAACAGTCGTAATCATCCCGCCATAACCTGCACCTAAAACTACGATTTTTGGAGTCTTCACTAAATCACAACCCTTTTCTTTATATAATAGTAATAAAAAATAATACCAAGTACTAAAAAATCTATTTGTCAAGAATGTGGAATTTATCACATTCTATATCATAACAAAACGCAGTCAAAAAATCGTACGAAATTTGTCATAGAAATTTAACATAATACTTCCCTATATTAGTCGGTTTCATTCCATAATTCAAGCACCTAGAGAATTATCAATATTTTAAAATAACATAGCGTTTTCAAGGGTTTTTCAGCCTTTTTTTCATGTATTTTCCTTTCGCTATATTTTATACAATTCTAAAACATCTATGCGAAAACTTACTTATTATTCAGTCGTTTCCAGAAGTATTATTAACTGAAATATGCTATCATTTATTTGAAAGTGTCATCATTTGCAGGATTTTCATGTACATATGAACAATATATGAAATCAATATTAAAATTCCATCATCTATAGGGGGAATGAAAATGACAGAAAATCAAAAAGTTTACGACATAACGATTATTGGTGGTGGCCCAACAGGACTATTCACCGCATTTTATGGCGGAATGAGACAAGCAAGTGTAAAAATTATTGAAAGCTTACCTCAACTTGGAGGGCAATTATCCGCACTATATCCCGAAAAATATATTTATGATGTAGCTGGATTCCCAAAAGTGCGCGCACAAGAGTTAGTTGATAACTTAAAAGAACAAATGAAAAAGTTCGATCCAACCGTTTGCTTAGAAGAAGCTGTTGATACTCTTGAAAAACAAGCTGACGGTATATTTAAGCTTGTTACAAATAAACAAACTCACTACTCTAAATCTGTCATTATTACTGCTGGTAATGGTGCTTTCCAACCACGCCGCTTAGAATTAGAAGGCACAGCAAAATACGAAAAGAAAAACTTACATTATTTCGTTGATGATATGAATAAATTTGCTGGAAAACGCGTCGTTGTATTCGGCGGTGGTGACTCAGCAGTAGATTGGACAATGATGTTAGAACCGATTGCGGACAAAGTTACAATTGCTCATCGCCGCGATAAATTCCGTGCACATGAACATAGCGTAGAAAGCTTAATGAATTCCCGTGCAGAAGTAAGCACACCTTACGTTCCAGTTGAACTTATCGGTGATGATACTATTGAACAAGTTGTTCTTCAGCACGTAAAAACAGAAGAAAAAATTATCATCGATGTTGATGACGTAATCGTAAACTACGGCTTCGTTTCTTCACTTGGTCCAATTAAAAATTGGGGCTTAGATATTCAAAAGAACAGCATCCTCGTGAACTCAAAAATGGAAACAAATATTCCTGGCATTTACGCTGCTGGTGACATTTGTACATATGAAGGAAAAGTAAAACTCATTGCTTGCGGCTTTGGTGAAGCACCGACAGCAGTAAACAATGCAAAAGCTTACTTCGATCCAAACGCAAAACTTCAACCAATGCATAGCTCAAGTATGTTTTAATATAGAAATGAAAAGAGCTCCTTTTACATGAAAGGAGTTCTTTTCATACTCTCTCTTTTCCCTAACTAAAATACATCGCAATTTGATAAAAAACACTATTCCCTTCCAAAATATGTTACAATAAAACAGAACGTACGTTTCATTTAATAAAGGGAGGTTTTATTAATGAAAGAACCTATTATCGTAAAAAAAGAAGCTTTCCAAGCAATCGGTGTTTCTATTACAACTACAAACGAAAAAGAAGCATCAACTGAAGGAAAGATTCCGATGCTTTGGAATCGCTACTTCCAAGAACAAATCATGCATCAAATTCCAAATCAACAAACAAAAGAAACATTCGCTTTCTACTCAAACTACGAATCAGATGAAACTGGTACATATCAATTTACTATTGGCATGCCTGTTTCTTCATTAGAAGACGTTCCTGAAAATATGATAACTTTAACAATACCTACTGCTACGTATGCGGTATTTACAACGAGAAAAGGTCCTGTGTCTGAAGTCGTTTGTGAAGCTTGGGAATATATTTGGCAATGGTCGAAAGAAAACAAGCGTGCTTTTACAACAGACTTTGAGCTTTATGACGAAAATGCAGTAGATCCAAATAACGTACAAGTGGATATTTATATTGCTTTAGCGTGAATGACAAAAAAGAAGATACCCTTTGGTATCTTCTTTTTTGTCGTTAAATAGCCACTGTGCAAATTCATTATTATTGTCTACAATGAGAAAGTGCAGTATAGAAATATTAGAAACTGTATAGAACAATTGTTAATAGGTTTTTCAGTCTAAAATCGGTACATAGAAAGGAAGCACTATGGAGGAACTACAACAAAATAAATCTGCTTTAGAAGGAAGCGGAAAACCGTTATTAAAAAATACGAACTTCCTTTTTCTTTGGGCAGCTACTCTCTTTTCAAGTTTTGCTTTAGCCTTTTTTACTTTTTCACAAACATGGTACATAGCAAAAACATTAAACCTTGAGGCTTCACTCGGTATTGTTTTCGTGGCTCTTAGTGTTCCAAGGCTAATCTTTATGATTATCGGCGGAGCATTAGCTGATAAATTCCCGAAAAAAAATATTATGTTTTACTCTAATATTATTCGCGCTATTCTTGTCGCAACCATTCTCACCTGGTTCATCGTCGGTGATGTAACACTATATACATTTGCTTTGTTCGCTTTGTTCTTCGGGCTTGCTGACGCTTTCTTCTGGTCAGCAGATGGATCTATTCTGCCTGAACTTGTAGAAAAAAGCCGTTTAACACAAGCAAATTCACTTACTCAAATGACAAACCAAGGATCGGTCATCTTGGGCCCTGTACTTGGCGGTATTCTCATTAAATTTACGAACTATGAAACAATCTTTTCAATTACAATCCTGCTACTCATTATCGCTGCAATACTCGTTCAAAAAATACAATTTACAGTACCCGAAAAAAATGAAACAGATAAAGGCATGTTTACTTCTATTAAAGAGGGAATTTTATATGTAAAAGAATCACCATTTCTTTCAACTTTCCTCATATGTAGCGCCTTTTTAAATTTATTTTTAATCGGCCCAATGCAAGTAGGATTTCCGCTCTTCGTCAAAAACGTTCTGCACGGTGATTCACTTCAGTTTAGTTACTTAGAAGCGTCTGTTGGCGGCGGGATGGCGATAGGAGCTGTCATTGTTGGATTAAAAAATATTAATCGTAGACGTGGACTATTTTGCATTATCATGATGCTACTGTCTGGTGTATTCTTCCTAGCCATCAATTTTAGCACCGTACTTTGGCAAGCGTTATTAGCTGGAATGTTTTACGGTATTACAATTGCGATGGCTATCGTTCCACTTATGGCAATGATTCAATCAACAGTAAAAGAAGAGATGATGGGACGCGTTATGAGCTTACTCATGCTTTCATCGATGGGATTCATTCCGCTCTCTTACGCATTTACATCGCTTGCACTTGGGATAGGCATTCCAATTGTAACGGTTATGAAAAGCGGTGCAATCGCTGTTATCGTCTTTGTACTATTTGTAGCAATTCGTGTTCCAGTTGTAAGAAAGTTCGATTAGCTACTTGGAGTCATGTATTATACGCATGACTCTTTTTTAAATGGATCGAATAACGGTATTCCCTTACTTCTTCTTAATGCCGCTCCCCACTCTAATCCAATTTCTAAAAATAAATCTCGCATCGTACTATACAATAATGCTCCAACATCTTTACGAATTTCTCCGTACTTATACGCTCTCACAACACTTTTCACCCGCCAAATTAAATTTCCATACGCTTCTTCATCAGCTAATATCCCCTCTAATAAAGCACCTTGTTCTAGTAATCCGCTCTTTTTATAAGCAAGTTCCACCTTACTCCAAAATATATTAATCTTCTTCGGGTTACTCGTCATCGGCACCAGCGCGTATATAAAAGGCTTCGGTATATCGTGACGACAATACGTTTCATCAAGCTCGTACGTTACTTTTCTTTTCTCTTTTATTTGTGGAATGTTTTTAGAAAGAATTGTTTCCCCCTCATTTTTTTGCTCATTTCCACTACAGCCATCTGCACAATCACCACTTTCACATGCGGACATTTTCATACGGTCATCCATGCGGTCAATTGCAGATTTAAGAAATACATATAAGTTTGCACTATATCCCCCGCGCTTATATCTTTCTTTTGTCGCAACACGCTTTATAATTCCAAGCTCCTCTAGCTTCGCAATCGAGCGACGTACCGTCCGAATACTCTTTCCAATATTCGTCGCAATTGTCTCCATTAACGGACAAGCAACACCAACTGTTTCGTTCTTCTCATTAACCGCATATTTTCCTAAAAAATGAATAACTAAAGAATCAGTCTTATTTAGTTGAAACTGATAACATTTAAAAACTTGTTTTTGATATGCATTAAACTCCTCTTTACTTCGAAATTCACTATATGGTTTCATTAAGTTATATAAGCTTCCCATTTTTATCACCTCATTTATAGGTAAGATTCAGGAAGAGAAATTGGCGTGATATTTAATATTTTTTTACTGGAGATGAAAATATGATTGTAATTAGTGCTTGTTTAGGTGGCATTGCTTGTCGTTATGACGGTAACGATAATCTCGTTTCAAAAATAGAAGAGTTATTACAAAGGGAAGACACCATCCTCGTTTGCCCCGAAGTATTGGGCGGTTTACCGACACCTCGTCCTTCGGCTGAAATTATCGGCGGTAATGGTGATGACGTTTTAGATGGAAAAGCAAAAGTGATGACGAAAGAAGGCCAAGATGTCACGGAGGCTTTCGTGCGTGGTGCTTATAAAGCATTAGAACAAATAAAAGATTTAAACCCAGAATATATAATTTTAAAAGAACGCAGTCCTTCTTGTGGTAGTTCCACTATTTACACAGGGGAATTTAACGGCAATAAGCAAACTGGTTACGGGGTAACAACGGCTTTATTTAAAAGACATGGATTTAAAGTCATTTCAGAAGAAGATTTTGAGAACGAAAAAAGGAATTGACCCTGTTCGTCAATTCCTTTTCCATCTGTCTTATTTCACACCTAATTTTTCTTTCACTTTCGCAGGAAGCTCGTCCTTTTTCACTTCTTCCCAAGCAGTTACACCTTTTTTATCTGAGTGGAATACACGCAAGAAAGCTTCTTTACGAAGATTTTTTTGAGCTGTGAATTCTAATTCTTTCTCTTTACCTTCTTTATCAAAACCAGTTAGTTTATATTGGTAATCTTTATATGGCGCACCATCATTAGATTTACCATTGTACTCTTTTCCATCAACTGTAATTTGAACGTAATACTCATCTTTACCCATACGGTTTAAATCGCAGCCAACTAAAAGGCTTGCAAATACAACTAAAATACTAAAAAGTGCAATATATCTTTTCAATTCCTTCACCTCATATGTTTTTCTTATATTGTTATCTTACAGCCTAAGCTTTAAAGAAGAAATTCAAAAACATGACATAAACATTACACTTTTGTAAGATAGTAAATTAAAACTTTAATCAGTGTTTTTTACCGACACTCATCTAGCCTAGTCATGACAATCTATTAACGCTAATAACGTCTTCCACGCCAATTTTCCCACTTGTCACGAATCTTATCACGTAATTTCCTTATACCGCTTATCACACCTTCTATTACGCACTCTATTATGATATCTATTACAAGGTATCTTACAAATCTAATTATCGGTTTAATCACATATCTTCCTACGAATTCAAAAATATCATCAATCTTGCGTCCCCTCCTCTTCGTACAAACAACTGCTACTTCCCACCTTTTTTGCGTAACCTACGTTCTGTTACAATCGCTGCGCCTACTGCAGTAGCTATCAACAAAAATAGTACGGCGATAGCGTCCACAATGAGGCTATTGAATTTGGACGAAACCCCAACAAATACTAACGCTATCGTTAATACCGCTAGCATAATTATCGTTATCTTATCTTCGTTCATCATTGTCCTCTCCGATTACTCACGGTTCTCTCTCCAAGACTTTATAAAGCCACCGACAACTTTACTGCAATTGTTCCCATAATTAATTTATTATCGTTGTAATCCATCTTCTACTACCTGCGTAACAGTTCCATTCGGTTCGAAGATTACCCGTAATGTTCCTTCGCCGCCATACCCAGTATAGCCGTATACTGAATACGATTTATATTTCTCAATCATACGTGGCTGTCCAATCGTAGCTTTCACCTGATTTGCGGGCATACCTTTTTTGATTTTCAAATAGTGATTATAGTCTACTTCCGCCGAATCGTTATTTACATCTTTATACCACGGTACGCGGTCATTTTTTTCTTCATATTCCTTTACGGGCTCTTCACTGCGTTTCGTAGATACCTTATTCTCTTTATCCGCATCCCTTATAGCAGTACGTTCAATATTCACAACGTAGCCATACGTATTTAATTCAACCATAATTTCATATGTACCATCCGTATCCTTTTCAGTATAAAACACGCGTTTTTCCTTGTTATTATAATGTTTTATGTTCTCACCACCGTAGTCAATCGTATTAAGAATATCCGTATATGTCATGCCTTCCTCAATCTTTTCGGCTTCGTCACGAGAAATATAACGCTTCTGTGATGATGTAGCGTCCTCATATTTAATGCTGTCACCTTTGCTCGTAGTCATATGCGCTTCCTTCTGTTCTTTTAGTACTTCCGCTTCCGATTTCACCTGTTGCTTTGCTCCCGCTTTTGTTAACACGTCAGTATCGTTAGAACAAGCTCCAAATATTGATGCTGTAACCAACGTCATCCCTAATACCAGTACTTTCTTAAATGACTTCATTGTAATTCCTCCGGTAGTTTTTAATTTCTAGTAATCAGCGTATTTTAATTAATATGGAACGAGTCAGTTCTATACAATTCGATATAGCCTGCACCTTCATGCATCCTCTTTAGCCTTCTTCTTGCATATATTCGTTATCTTTGTCATGCTCTTTTTCTTTTTAGCGCAAAAGAAAAGACCTTCCTAACGATTTGGTTTCATCGCTAAGAAGGTCTTTATATGCAACCTACCCATTCAATTTCCACTTAGAATAAAGGGATGAAAAAACTTAGCAATCTTCTGGCTTACCAGCATTCGACGCTGTACGGAAAGATGATCCACATCCACATGATGCGATCGCGTTTGGATTGTCGATTGTGAATCCGCCGCCAAGCATAGATTGCTTATAGTCAACTTTCACTCCCTTTACAATCGGAGCACTTTCTTTATCGATAACAAATTCAACACCGAAAAACTCAAGAACTGTGTCGTCTTCTTTTGGTTCTACTTCAAATCCTAAGCCGTAAGAAAGACCACTACATCCGCCGCCATGTACAGCAAGGCGCACGTACTTCTCTCCATCTTCAGCATCTTTTAACATATCTTTAATTTGAAAAGCTGCTTGTTCTGTTACTTCAATCATGAAATACACCATCCTTTCTGTTCTCATTCTATTATACATCTTTACGCTTCTATCTTGTACTCATACACTCCGCGGCAAATTATTTCCGCAGGTCCTTTCATTAATACATTTCCTTCTTCTGTCCATGCGATCATTAAGTCGCCGCCTGCTAAGTGAACCGTAATTTCTTTACCGTGTTCCATTTTCCCATTTAAAATTGCCGCAACGACAGCTGCGCATGCTCCTGTCCCACAAGCTTGTGTTACACCAGATCCTCGTTCCCAAACGCGGAAATTCATCTCTTCATCATTCAAAATCTCGATGAATTCAACATTCACTCGCTCTGGGAACATTTCATGCGTCTCAAGAACCGGTCCTAACGTTGTAAGAGGCGCTTTTTCTACATCATCAACAAAAATAACCGCATGTGGATTCCCCATTGAAACAGCTGTAAATGCATAACGGTGATTATTGTATAAGAAGTTTTCACGAATAAATGGTGTTTCTCCTTCACCAAGCATCGGTATCTCTTCACGTGTTAAACGAGGTGCCCCCATGTCGATTTTCGCTAATGTAACTTTGTCATCTTCTACCGTTACTTCTGCCGTAACAATGCCCGCTAACGTTTCAATTGTGAAAACTTTACCTTCTACTAGTTTATGCTCATACGCATATTTCGCTACGCAGCGTAAACCATTTCCACAGCTCTTTCCTTCTGAGCCATCGTTATTAAACATGCGCATTTTTACTGGTGCCACGTCAGAAGGACAAATTAAAATCATTCCATCTGCACCAATACCAGTATTAATATTTGAAACCTTTTCCGCTACAATTGCTAAATCTTCTTCTCTAATTTGTTCCTCAAACATATTTACATATATATAACTATTTCCAAGACCATGCATTTTTGTAAAAGAAAATTGGCTCATTTTTATTCACTCCAAAAATAATTTATTATTTCAAGTATAAAATGCATGCTTTTAGAACACAATATGAATGTCCCCCGTTTCTCATATTTGACAGTGTTTTGGCAATAGGCCGTTCTTACACAAATCGTGTAAGAAAAAAGCCCTTCTAAAAGGGCTTTTTTTTTCGAAATAAACACTCCTAATAAAGTGAAACTTTAATCAGTGGGGGGACGGGCAACAGGGCTTCAACCTAACTTCTTTGCTTCAGCTGAATTTTGAGGTGGGAGTCTTACTGCCCGCAAATAGCGGGATAAATGAAAAAAGAAAAACGTTGCCTGTTTGCAACGCTTTAAAACATTGGATTTTCATCCATATAATCATATACATTATTTACAAGTTCTTCTACTGTTGCACCTTGTACAACTTCACCATTTACAAGTGCAAATGGACCTTCAAAACAGATGCCACAATATCCTAAACAACCATATTCCATTACGTCTAAATTAGGATCTTTTTCTAATTTTTCTAAAGCTGCTTGCGAACCGCTTGCAAGGTTACCTACACAAAATTCGATTAATGGTTTAATCAAAACTCTCTCCCCCCTGTATCTCTAAACAAATTACCATTTACTTTATATGGTATGTGCATACCTAATTTGCGAAACGGATAAGTAACCCTCTCTACTTGTTACCATTCCACTTTATTTATAAGAAGAAAACTAAGCTGTTTCTTGTTGTTTTCGTTATATATTCTAAACTATTTAGTTACTTCACTATTTCACTTCATAATAGATGGTCTTCTTTATATAACATACTACTCATAATGAAATAGTAAATAGTAACTAGAAAATGAAAACCACTTACTTTACTTTTCTTCTTATTGTACAACAGAGTATTCATTCATGCATTGTTATTTGTTCACAAATTCGATATAATTTGATTGTGTAAAGTCAAAATATTTTATTAATATAAAATTGTATGATTAGGGGATATTTCAACAGAAAAGGGGTAATCCATCATGAAACACCTCGTACTACTAGGTGGTGGCTACGGTGGAATGAGAATTCTGCAGCGGCTACTTCCAAGCAACCTACTTCCAGATGATGTACAAGTGACATTAATCGACAAAGTACCATATCATTGCTTTAAAACTGAATATTATGCATTAGTTGCGGGTACAATTTCAGAAACGCATATTCGCATACCGTTTCCTGAGCACCCACGTCTCAATATTCAATACGGAACAGTAACAAATATTGACCTCGAAACGAAAGCCGTTCATCTCGATGGCGGTGAAACGATTCAATATGATGATTTAATTATCGGGCTTGGCTGTGAAGATAAATATCATAACGTTCCTGGGGCAAAGGAATATACACATAGCCTACAATCAATTGAACAAACACGTAAGACATATGAACAATTAAATAGCTTAGAACCAAATGCAACAGTAGCTGTCGTTGGGGCTGGTTTAAGCGGCGTTGAAGTGGCAAGTGAACTTCGCGAAAGCCGTTCAGATTTAAAAATCTATTTATTTGATCGAAAAGATAGAATTTTATTCCCATATCCAGAGAAATTAAGTAGATACGTAGAAGAATGGTTTGTAAAACATAAAGTTACCATTATACGAAACTCTAACATTACAAAAGTGGAACCAAACATTGTATACAACCATGATGAACCACTTGAATGTGATGCAATCGTCTGGACAGCTGGTATTCAAGCAAATGAAGTTGTTCGAAACCTTCCAGTAGAACAAGATGGTAGCGGACGGGTTGTTTTAACGAAATATCACAATATTCCAAATAACGAGCACGTTTATGTCGTAGGAGATTGTGCAGCACTTCCACACGCACCATCTGCTCAACTTGCTGAAGGTCAAGGGGAACAAATTGTCCAAATATTATTAAAACGTTGGAATAATGAACCCCTTCCTGATGAACTGCCTGTTATTAAATTAAAAGGTGTTCTCGGTTCTCTCGGCAAAAAACACGGATTTGGTTTACTAGCAAACCAACCATTAATGGGACGTGTACCGAGATTATTAAAATCCGGTCTTCTTTGGATGTACAAATATCATAACGGTTAATACTTTAAAGGCTGCCTACATAGTAGACAGCCTTTTTCTATTCATTTTTTGTAACTACTCAGTCACTCTATGAAAAACCGACAAAAAAGCATTTTTTTAAATGGTCGAGAGGGACTGGCTATGTATAGGATCGGTCAGTGACTTTTCCTGCCACGCGCAAAGTTTTAAAACAAAGAAAAAAGATGTTCCTTCTAAAGAGACTTTATTTTTCTATTTTTCTCTCTTTTTGATACGATATAACTAGAATCAGAAAGGAGCAATTTATGTTTATATTAAAAGACATCACATATAAAGATATTCTACACATTCCTTATTTACAGATTCAAAAAGAAAAAACAACGTGTATTATCGGTGAAAGTGGTAGTGGTAAAAGCACATTACTTCGCATGTTAAACGATTTACAATCACCAACATCTGGCACAATTGAGTATAACGGAAAATCTATTTTAGATTATCCTCCCATTCAATTACGCCGTGAAGTTGTCATGCTCGGACAAACTCCGCCTATTTTTGATGGAACAATTAAAGATAATTTATTAATGGGACTTAGATTTTCTGAAAAGCCATTTCCAAATGACGACGCCCTGCAAGGCGCATTAACGACTGTTAGCCTAGATAAAAAATTAGAAGATAACGCCTCTTCTTTATCAGGCGGCGAAAAACAAAGACTTGCTTTCGCTCGTATTATACTAATGGATCCGCCCGTCTATTTATTAGATGAACCAACTTCGGCACTAGATGGTGACACAGAACGCCGCGTTATGAAACAATTCACTCTACTGGCAAGAGAAAAGAAAAAAACAGTTATCTTCATCACGCACTCGCAACAACTTCCAGAAGAAATCGCAGACGATATTATTGAAATTAGTAAAACAAACGGTGCAACTAGAAAGGAAGTGCTATCAATTGAAGGGCGTTATTGAACTACAAATTTGGCAACTTGCAGCTGCATATATTTTCATCCTTATTTTAATCGGGCTTGTGAAATTAAAAGGAATACCGCGTGAGAAACAAATTACAATTGCTACATTACGCATGACAATTCAGCTCGTACTAGTCGCATATGTTCTTACATACATATTTGAAAATAGTAATCCGTTTTATACAATAGCTCTCATTACTTCTATTACTACATTTGCGATTTTCAACATTTATAAACGAATAAACCTTCCTATGTCAAAAGAATTAAAACGAGTAGCCGCCCTCTCCATGATCGCTGGATCAATTGGCCCTCTTCTACTATTTATCTTTGTCATTATCGGACACGATCCTTGGTATGCTCCGCAGTATATCGTTCCTATTGCCGGCATGCTAATCGGTAACGCTATGACAGGTATTTGCCTCGGGGCAAACACCTTTTTAAACAGTATGAAATCACAAAGAGACCATATTGAAGGTGCACTTATGCTTGGCGCAACTCCAAAACAAGCAGCTGCTCCGCTCATACGGGACGCTTTCGATTCTGCTATTTTACCAACAATTAATTCCATGGTCGGAATGGGAATTATAAGTCTTCCAGGCATGATGACAGGACAAATTTTATCCGGTGTATCACCATTTACAGCTATCCAATATCAAATTGCGATTATACTTGGCATTTCTGGAAGTACAGCTTTCTCTGTTATTATCTTCTTACAGCTTGGGTATAAAACGTTCTTTAATAAGCGGTGCCAGTTGAAAGAAGTTGAAGTACAATCATAAAAAAGACGCTCTGCAAGTTACTTACAGAGCGTCTTTTTTCTTTGCTAATCTTAAGCTTTCTTAACGAACTGTGATTTTAACTTCATAGCTCCGAAACCATCGATTTTACAATCAATATCGTGATCTCCCTCAACTAGACGGATACTCTTTACTTTCGTACCAATCTTTACAACTGAAGAAGTTCCTTTTACTTTTAAATCTTTAATTACAGTAACAGCATCGCCATCTTGAAGAACGTTTCCGTTCGCATCTTTTACAACTTTTGCACCATCATTACTTTCAGCTTCCGCTTCTTGACCCCACTCATGGGCACATTCTGGACATACGAAAAGAGCGCCATCCTCATACGTATATTCTGAATTACATTTTGGACAATTTGGTAAAGTAGCCATAAATTCATTTCCTCCGTTCATTATTTATACGTAAAAATCAAAATTGATGTTTACATCTCGATAAATAAAATTTGTACAGCATTTCTTTATAGTGCCATAGTCTTACGTTATTGACAAGCCTACCTGGAATTCTCATTTTTTATTGTATTTTACAAAATTTCAATTAGTATGGTGTTTGTTTACTAATAGTTTTCTCTTCTTGTTACATATCCTTTCTCATAAATAAAAAGAAGAATCTTCATTAGACTCTTCTTTTTGCGATACATCATTATCTATTTATATTAATACCAGGCATTTTCTTCAATATAAAATTGATACTCTTCTGCTTCTTCATTTAACTTTTTATCGTTTAAATAAATTTCTTTCCATTCAAATCTCTGTTTATCTAAATACACAGCGAACTTAACCTTTACATCCCTTTTTTTCTCATAATCATAACCAGTAAATTCTACTATATCAAAACGTCCTTCTTTTTTTACATACGTCCATTTTGGATCATCAGTAAAAACTTCCAATGTAATCCCTTCATCACTTAAACGAATTACATCTTTTATATTCGGTTCCGTCGGTAAATACGATAACCCGTAACCAGCTGCACCAAATACTACAAATAATAACGCATTTAATCCAAGCATACTCCCAACATGAGTGCCACCCTTTGTTTGGAAGTAATAATTGTGTTGTGCATCAGATAACTCTTTTGCCTTATGTAAAACGCGAACTGTATGCTTGTAATATAAACGATTCCCTTGCCATCCAGTAAATAGCATAGTTCCGAAATAAACAATAAAATCGATCCACATCGGGATATCTATAAAAACAGAGGTAATTAAAGTAGGAACTCCTACTAATGCAATAATAATAAATAATTTATACATTTTGCGATAAGCTAACCAGAATAATGGGAAGAAAAAGGCTATCCAGTTCCAACTATTTCCCTTCTCGGGATCTTTTGCTTTCCCCCACTTAAAGTCGTAATATGCAGTATTATTTCTCACAACTTTATGTAACTCTTTAGGAGCTATCGCTTCCTGTAAAACAGTGTCCTTCACGTACATCATCCTTCTCTTATTTCTATATAACTTTATTGTATATCTATAAAAAGAAGGAATCTAACAAAAAATAGTTATATTTCATAAAAATGAACAAAAATCGAATACATTCCGACAATTATCCATTCTATATTCCATTTTACTATTAAATATATTAGAATACTCATATATAAGACATTTAATACACTATGTTAAACATCTTGTATATTCACAAAAAAGGATGTATCAAAATCATTTTGACACACCCTTCTCCTATTAAACTACTATTGTAATATGACCTAGCCTAAAATCTCGACTTAAGAGACTTCACAAATTAGCTTTCTACTATTTCAAACATATTTCCACTTACACAACTAATGAATAATCTATCATTAACTTCCTCAATTGATACAATAAAATCCACTTCAACTACATTTTTAGGCAGTTTAATTATACCTTTCGTTTCGCCAGATTTTGAAGTGAGAGTCTTACTGCCCGTTAATGCGGGATAAACATCAAAAAGAATAGTCTATTGCATAATGTTTCACATGAAACTATCCATTCCATGACTCCTGTACTAGCTGTCGTTCCAATATTACAAGAAAAAGCATTTTTACTTCTTACCTGTTTCTCTTTCTACAACTTAAAACAGTACGAACAAGCTAATCGCTACTTACAGCAATACTTGCATTGTGCTGTGTATCTTAATAACGAAGAAAGAGAAACAGTATTCTTTCATGAAGTTGATATGTATATGAAAAAACTAGTAGAAAACGCAATATAACTTCACATTGTGCTTTCTACTAGTGCTTTATATTCCTCTTGTAACTTTTTAAATTGTTCTTCATACTTTTGCATCTTCACCGCATCCGTTTTCGAATTAAGGAATGGTCTTCTTTTCCCAATCACCATTATATTTTTCCCTTCTATTGCATCGTTCATATATACGTAAGGTTTAAAAAACTTACATTCCGTATATGGCAATGCTACAGATAATTTTGCATACTCTTCCACTTTAAATTGATTAGATAAACTTAACTCTCGCAAATTTTTTAATTGTATTAAAGGTTCTAACGAATCATCTTTAACCTTTAAGTTCATAAGGGTAAGCTTTTTCAAATGTTGTAATGCAGCGAGTGGTTGTAAAGTTTGTACTTTCATCGTTGTATTTATCCCACCACCCATGTAAAAGGTATTGAGTTGCGGACACTTACTTAAAGCAGTTAAATCTTCTAGCTTAGAAAAATCATTAATTAGTAAGGATTTGAGTTTTTTATTATACGCAATATCCCATAACGTCTTCGCTTTTGTATTCCAGCACATATACAACTGTTGTAAATCAGATAATTTTTGAAGGCTACTTAAATCCTCGACCCTCATTTCGTAAACGTACAATATATTTGGACGAGCGTACGTAAGAATATGCTCAAATTGCTTTTGATTTACTGCGAAAACCCATAACTTCTTAACTTGTAAAGATGCTAATTGTTCTATATTTTTCGTTTTCCCATCAATCGCTAGTTCTTCTAAATTACCAGCTATACTTGCTAAATCTTTCGTAATCTTCGGTTGCTCACCAATTGGAAACATTTTATCCCCTCCTACAACGCCCAAGTAATATTCATTTCTTCAAATGACTCCTTACTTACTTCCAACCCTTCGCCATCATCCGTTCCAATCATCGCTACTTCTTCTTTAGACAACATGATTTTCTCGTTTGGATTTTTGATTTTTTTCTCATACACTAATTGTAAAAGATCGATTTGTTCCTCTGTCAGTTCATACTCTTCTTCCAATCTTTCAATTGCTGATTCCGTATCAAGTAATGGGATTTCTAATAAGAATCCACCGTGTTCTTCCATCTCTTCAAATGAATCAATTGAATATGTACCGCTATCCTCAATCCAAAATGCTGTCGTAATGAAAGGAACTGTTTCGCCTTCTACTTCTTCTAATACGTATTGAAGTGCTTCTTCTTTAGCAATTTCTATCACTTCCGAAGGTGCCTCTTCAAAATAAGTTGCCGCATCAATCCACTCGTCAATTCTCTCACTATTCACATCTTGAAGACATACGATTGTGTACTTCGGATGAAAGGTAATTGTACCTCTTCCGCCTTGACTATCTTGCACACTATAGTTAAAACCATCCCACGAACTTTCATGTGAGAAATCAGGAGCATGTGCTACAAAAATTGCATCTGCAATCGATTTTAAAATACATCCTTTCCATAGTTGTTCTTTGTCTATATGTAATTTATATTTACTCATCATCTTCCCCCATACACATATTTTTTCTATTATCTTTCCTCTACATAATACTTGTAAAGCCTTTTCTACCTACTACAAAATAGGAAAGACGCCCTTTTCAAAAAGGCGTCTTTTTATAGTTGAAAATTCAATAGTAAATAAAATGAATTGTTTAACACATGAATTCCAATTGGAACGAGTAAATTATTTGTTTTCTTATATGTGTAGGCTAAACATACACCTATACCAAAAATATATAACATGCTACCTAAAGTAAGTGGATGACCTAAAGTAAATATAAAAGCACTTATAACAATACTAGTAAGTGTAGAGAAGCGCTGAGATAATTTCGTGAAAAATATCCCCCGAAATAAAAGTTCTTCCCAAATCGGTGCAAAAATGGTGAGTACAACT
Organism: Bacillus sp. DB-2; assembly: GCF_003315125.1. Taxonomy (NCBI): domain Bacteria; kingdom Bacillati; phylum Bacillota; class Bacilli; order Caryophanales; family Bacillaceae; genus Bacillus; species Bacillus sp. DB-2. The sequence goes on from NZ_QNRN01000020.1 coordinate 30,018, forward strand.
ACGTATAAAATGATTTCACTTATAGTAGGCTCTATTACTATATTTGACTCATCCACACTAAGCCCATGTGGTAAAACTAAATTTAATACCGCAAGATATATAAGCAGTATGATCATCGTCATTACTATCGTTACATAATGTTTAAAATTATTGAACTGTAGTGATTTTACTAACTGTAAACAATAATTTCTTACTGGTGCATACATTACAATAATCGCACAAAACGTGAAGGGTGGAATAAGATGGTCTACATACCATGGATATAATGAGGAGTCATATAAAAAGTTCAAAAAACCCATTCCATGCATTACCCCAAAAGTAATTATTATAATGCTAATTACTTCGAGCATACTCATTTGTATATTCTTTTCTTCATATGTAGCTAATTCTGTGTTCATCCTATCCCCTCCAGTATAATTAAACCTTTTAAACCATTATATACCAATTTTAACACAAAAACAGACGATACAATTTACTGTATCGTCTGTTTTTCCCTACCATTTCTCTCTACATGTTTCAATTAGATGCAGCAAATACCGCTTCGTCATATCAGCCCTCCTCCAAATAGAGAGCTTGCGCTTTCCCTTTGGATTATTTCGCATTCGCTCTACCTCTTTTAATAAAGGCTCCCATTCTTTCGCTGAACGTTCTAATAAGTATTGCAATCCTCTATCTTTTGAAACAATTGTTTTATGATCTAACGTATATAAAATACGTCCCATCGTAACGACAGCTGATTCTACCCATTCTTCTATGAAAAATAAATAGGGACGCTTCGCTTTTTCACTCCAGTAATGTTCTACGTTATATTTCATTGTATTTACTACATCGTCCCATTTTATTTGAAAGGGAAGGTCTTCCGCTTCTTTCCCGATAATTGTAATGCCTTGATTTTTCAATGTCCACCATGTGACCGCATTAATGTCCCAATAACCACTCTCCGCTTTCCCCTCTGCACAATACACGTACTCATTCATTTCATGATTGTATTTCCCTAAATCAGCAAGCGGAATATACATACCATCCATTCTTTTACCTAACGTACTTTTACTAATTTTTTTATGCAGTTCTATAATTTGTTGTTTTTCAGCTCCATTCACGGAATCACTTATTACCGTAACAAAATCAACATCGCTCGTTTCTATATGAAATGCTCCTAACGCGATTGATCCGTAAATATATACCCCGACTATTTTTTCATCCGAAAAAATTCCTTTTAATTCTACTATGTACTGCTCCATTAATTGCTTTACTTCTTCTGGTAAAGCATGTTTTATTCCATTCTCCACATCTATCCCTCCAATAAAAAAAGCCTTCGCAAATTCGCAAAGGCTTCATGCTTTATAAATATTTCTCGATTTCTTCATAAACATCCTTCAAACGTGGATTTCCTTCTCCAACGATTTCACCATTTACAAGAACGACTGGATAAAATAAATCTTCCTCCACTACTCGCTCTGCGAATACTTTTTTATCTTCATCTTCTTGTTCTTCTTGAAAATCAATATACTCAAACTTAAATTTATTTTCTTGTCCTTCATATTTACGACCAATCGCCGCTTGTAACCACTCAAACGTTTCTGTTGAAGATGGCATTCCGACGCAACTCGCACAAATCACTTTCGTCCCATACACTTGCACATTAAGCATTTCTTCTCCCCCACTTCTTGCTCTAACAGTATATTCAGATACCTTAGTACACAAGCACATCATTTTACAAACTTATTCCATACCCCTATACTGAAAAAACACGTTGTACACACGATATAATATTTTGACAATAAAACAAGAAGAGAAAAAATAGATTTTCCCCTCTATCTTGATTATAATAAAACTGATGAAAGGAGTCGATAAAAATGGAAAACCCACATATGCAAGAACAAGTACTAGAGGTATTAGATAAATTACGTCCATTCTTACTTCGCGATGGCGGAGACGTTGAATTAGTAGACATTGAAGAAGGTATCGTAAAATTACGCCTTATGGGTGCATGCGGAAGCTGCCCAAGTTCTACAATCACACTAAAAGCTGGTATCGAACGTGCACTACTTGAAGAAGTACCAGGCGTTATTGAAGTAGAACAAGTATTTTAATTTAAAAGCGGCGGTGGCTCGTTCAGCTCTGACTGGCTAAGATTCTTTCGCATAGAAGGCGCTTTTTGCCTCACAGGAAGGCGCGAAATGGCCCACTGTTCTAGCCGCTGGAGCTAGACATTATCTAAAAGCGGAAGCGGCTCGTTCAGAATCGCTTCCTAGAAAGAGACCCAAATGGGTCTCTTTTTTTATTCAAATAACACTTCCCCTTTAACATCATAAAACAAAATTGGAAATCCTTCTCAAAAAGTGCGATAATTAATACTATAGAATCGTTCACACATATACAGAAAAAAACATAGGGGGACGACACATGCCAAGAATGGGGAACACTTTCTTAACAATTCAAGAACTAGAAAAGAAAAAAGAGTATTTATTAGACCTTTCATCCGTTATACCAACATGGAATGCAAGTTATCAATTTTTATTTAAAGAAATCCAGCAAGAATTATTGAGTAAAGTAAATGAAAAAATCGAAAGACATCAATTCATTTTAAATATATGTGCAGATCAACAGGTAGGGGCATAATGTATTACATACAATTGTGATATATAAAAAAGAGACCTCACCCGGTCTCTTTTTTCATTTTAAGATAGCCAATCTAATTTCCTAATGCCTAACTTATCAACAGGTAAACGAAATGACTCGTAAAAATGATTCATAAATTGCTCAGTGCGCTTCACATCATGTAAAATGATTTCTAAACGGGCTCTATATATGCCTTTTTGTTCTTCGTTTCCTGTTTGATAATATTGTTCAACCGTTTCAAAGTAATGAAGCGGGAACAGAAGCCTTGCGAATAATAAGCGCCAACCAAATGAAGAGAGCGAATAATTACGTTCATAATCTGTAATGAATTGAACTACCGTTTGCTCCCAATCTTTCTTTTTTTCTATCATCATATAGCGAATACATTCTGCTATATCTCTACTTGGGTGATCATATACCCAATCAAAAGGAAGTTTTAAACGCTTCGTTTGCTGCCATAATAAAGGTGTAAATCGTTCTTGGCAAATTGTTGCTGCGTCAGTTATTTGTGGTGTATCGTCCATTTCTGTATCGACAACATATTGAATTGCATTTTCTGCAACTCCTAAGTAATACGGGAAGGATTCAATAAACAATTGATCGAATACGTCTGAAGGATGGTTCATCACTTGCGATTGCCAAAACCTTTCTAATTGGTCGAGCCTTTTTTCCCATAATGCTTTCCATTCACCAATGCGGCTTAATTGCTCAACTTCTTCTGGAAAGAATGCGCCACGTTTATGGAATATAGAAAGCTCACTTCCTAATGATGTAGCATGTCGCTCTAACATACGCATACCTTTTAATAAGCAGTAATTTTTTTCTTCTATCTCACTTACATAGTAGCCGTGTATAGTCGGAACGAAAGTCGAAACAGTTATATCCCCTTGCTGGTTCATATAATCACTGAGCTTTTTCATCTCTACAAGTACTTCTTCCTCCATTTCTCCAATTGGAACAAGTACATAAATTTTGTTGCGAATCCAAAAGCTTTTATAGGGGCCAAGGGGGATTAATTCTTTAATATGCATGTGATAATGCTCATAAATATGCTGAATCATCGCAGTCGCCACCTATGGTTTTTCTTTATATATATGAGCTTGTGCTCGCCTTTCATTCCTATGCACATGATAAAGCAACGAAACGTATACAAATACTAAAAAGAAAAAAAGGTGATAAACATGAAAGACTCAAATCAACTACAAGAAAGAGCATTACAACTATTACAAGAGCGCGGTGTAACAATTGACGATATTGCTGATCTTGTTCATTTTCTTCAAAAGAAATACCATGCAAATTTAGAGATGTCAGAATGTCGCTATAACGTTGAGCGTGTACTATCAAAACGAGAAGTACAAAACGCTCTTATTACAGGCATTGAACTTGATGTCCTCGCTGAAAAAGGACTATTAAGTCAACCGTTACAAGATATCGTAAAACGCGATGAAGGACTATATGGAATCGATGAAGTCATCGCACTTTCAATCGTTAACGTGTACGGCTCTATCGGTTTCACGAACTTTGGATATATCGATAAATTAAAGCCAGGTATTTTAGAATACTTAAATGATAAATCAACTGGAAAAGTTCACACATTCCTTGATGATATTGTTGGCGGAATCGCTGCCGCTGCTTCAAGTCGTTTAGCGCACCGTGCTGAGCATTCGGAATAACGTATCTAGGCCGTCAGTTTCATACTGACGGTCTTTCATATTCCATCAGCATAAACTCTCTTCCACGGCTCAAAAAAAGAGGTCCTACTTGAAATCCAATGTTTTTATACAGCCTAATCGCTCTCTTATTGAATGTCGCTACACTCAGTCGAAACATTTTCGAATTCAATTCCTCAGTAGCAAATGCTATTCCCGCTTGAAAAAATATTTCCCCCATCCCTTTCCCTGTTAACTCCGGCTTCATTCCAAGCCCAATATCTACTACATCTTCTCCCCTATATAAATTAGCATCTCTTCCCCCTGGCACTTGTGCATTTTCTCCAAAACAAAAATAGCCGATGAATTCTCCATTCTCTCCGCAACAACCGTAATATGTTCCATCTAGCAACTCTTCTATTACTTCAGCATCTCCTGAAAAGCTATATAAAGTATACGGTTCATCGTACGTCCACGTACTTATTTCGTTTGCTTCTTCTTCTGTTAACTTATGTATATCCATTCATCTCGCTCCTTATCAAATACTCTACTAATCTATATGTATTTACTCATTCATTTTCCAAACTTGATTCTCCTCTAATCGTAATATGCATAGTTACATACGCACACCCCTTTAAAAAATGCTACAATTTATTCGAATCGCTGTTGCTACACTTCTTGATTAAAGAAAAGACGTTAAAACGGAAATTAGCGTCTTATCAAACTCAAGCAATTGACACATTTTGTCATCATGAAAGACACTCGAAAGAGTGTCTTTTTTTCTATACCTGAGCAGGACCTGCTCATTTACAAAATTAATGCATAAATTAATATAACTCTTAAACGCATTATTCCCTTTCTATACGTTGCAGCGTTCGTTGCGACAGATTCGGATAATAAAAAGCACTCCAGCCAGAGTGCTTTTTACTTTCAAACAAGGAGGTTACATATATGGATAGTACTCTTGTATTTAACTTTGGCATTGGTATTGTTATCATTTTATTCGTCTTTTTTGTACTTTGTATGAGCGGGATATAGTAATCTTTTATGCTGATAACTCCTTTAAAGTATCACTCAATTTAAACTTTCTTAATTGTAATGAAGCAATCATTGCTGCTCCTGCTCCGAGTATAATGCTAGCTAGTGCCAATATTAAAACTTGATTATACGGAATGATAATAACCGTTAACTCTAAGCTTGATAACACAATATAACTAAATACAATTCCACCTAAAACCCCAATACAACCAGCTATCGCTCCAAGTAAAGTGCCCTCTAATAAAACAATCCGTCTCATTTGCTTCGGAATAGCTCCTACCGCACGAATCATACTAATTTCAGCACGTCTTTCATGTAAACTTGAGACAATCGCATTCATTAACCCTATACCAGAAATAATAAAAACAATTACAACTAACAAGCGAATTAACATCATCATTTGCGATAATAACTGCTCTTGTTCTTTCAATAAATCATAACTGTTTATAACTTCTACATTCTCTTTATTATTTGTAATTTCTTTTACTTGCTTCTTAATCGCTTCAAATGATTGATTCGAATTTGTCATAATTTGAATCGCTTCATATCCTTGTACGTGAAACTTATCGCGAGCCCATTGTTCATTTACAAAAACATCTAATCCTCTTAACCTTAATCCTTGCTCAATAATCGAAACGACTTTAATCGTTTGTTTTTCTTTCCCTTTTCCTTGTACTTCAATCGTATCATGCAACTGAAGTCCTAAATTTTTAGCCACTTCCTTCGTAATGACTCCCTCACCATCTTGTAATGGCTTACTTAAAGTTTGCCCTGCAATCACTTTCGCCTTTGTCACTTTCTGATACGCTACAATATCGTTACCGACAACTTCCATTGAATCGTAGTTCAAATTGTTTTTTTTCGCAAATTCATACCATTCTTGATTAGCTTGTTTAAAGTCATAATTTACAAGTTTTGCTGTAAAGTCAGTAGCATTCCCAACACTTGATTCCACACCATCAATTTTTCTAACCTTCTCCATCCAACTAAACGGTAATGTTTCTATTCCTTGCGACTCTACCTGAATTCTTATTACTAAGTCCGCTGGTAAATGTTTTTGTAATCCTTTTTTCATACCTTCATACATAGAATTTACATACATCGTTCCAACAAGCGCTAACATAAAACCAAATGCTAATATAGCAACCGACACAGCTGCCTTATTCCGATAACGAATTACATTCCGGCTACTAATCGTCGTTTCAATTCGTAATATCATTTGAAACGGTTTTGCAATCACTGGTGCTATCATACGAATAAAGAACGGAATTGCAAATAACAAACCAACTGCAAATAACAGCGCTCCTATCGCACTTGGATTAAAACCGATATACTGCTCTAATACGTTACCTGCAAGTCCAATAACAGTACCAATGATTAAGATGCTAAGGCTAAAAGCACTCCATCTCTTTTCTTTTTTCTCATTACTAGGAAGACCTGGGCGAAGTGCTTGAACTGGTGGAATCTTTCTAACCATGAAAGCTGGTATAATGGCCCCTATGATAGACATAACAATCCCTAATAAAAAAGTAATGAGTAAAATCTCACCTGAAATCGAGAATGATGCTTTCCCTGCCCCCTCAATATTCACCCATTTATTAATGAATGATGCGGCGATTGTTTGCGTACCTACCCCAAGAATAACCCCTGCTAGCGATCCGATTGCGCCGATACATAAAGCCTCTAATAAAACGACCAATATAATTTGATTTGGGTTACTACCGAGTGCACGTAATAATGCCCACTGCTTAAATCGACTTCTAACAGATAAGAAGAAACTTCCCATTATTAAAAGAGCTACAACAAATAAAGCAATACCACCTAAACTAAAAATTAACGGCTTCATTACATTTAGTCGTTCAAACGCCTTATCCACATACGTACGTTGATCTACCTTTATATTTTCTATCTTCTTATTTACATCAAGAGCAATTGCTCTTTTCACATTTACATCGGCTGTTTTCACTTGAACGAGATTGAATTGATTTGGTAGATTTAATTCTTTTTGAAGCCAATGGATTGGAAAATAAGCACTATGCCCCATCGCTGCCATTAACGGCGGATTTAAAATGCCGACGACTTTCACATTCTTTTCTCCATGCTGCGGGAATGGCAATTTAATCGTATCTCCTACCCGTATATTTTCACGGTCTGTATACCCTTTTGTCAGTGCTACTTCAGCCCCTTCTTTCGGATATCGACCTTCTAACACTTTATAAGAGTGCATTTCTGGAGAATCTTGCTCAACACCCCAATAGGACGGTTTTCCCGATAATTCTTTATAATGTGGAAAAGGATATGGTATAAGTACTTTTGATATTTTTTCAGCATTTTCTAAGCCATCTATTCCTTTTAGACTTTCATTATTTAAATACACATCATTTTTTATATAACCAAATTGTAAATTATAATCTCCATACCGGCTTACTACTTGTTCCTTCACACTTTTCTCTACTGATTGATTGCCTAGTAATAACATCGTCGCTAACATAACACCTAAAGCTGCACCGAGGGCAATCAACATATTTCGCAACCAATTTTGTTTCATCGATTTTATCGCATACTTAATTACCCATCGCATCACCTTTACCTCCTACTTTAAAGTGACGATTCATAATCTCTTGAATGTGGATAACTTGTTGCGGGATATTTCGAAATTTCCATCCTTTACTTTCAGCATATTCATGAATTACTTCACCATCTAATAAGAAAACAACTTTATCCGCATGGGCCGCTACGAACGGGTCGTGCGTTACAATGACAGCTGTTTGTCCTAACTCATCACACGCATTGCGCAGTGCCGCGATTATATTTTTACTATTTTCTGAATCTAACGCCCCTGTTGGTTCATCAGCTAATATAATAGCCGGCTCATTTGCAAAAGCTCTTGCGATCGCAACCCTTTGCTGTTGCCCGCCTGATAACTGCGCTGGTAAATGTTTTTCTTTTCCCTTTAGCCCGACGAGATCTAATAAACGAGTTGCTGTCACCGTGGCCTTCTTTTGTGAGACATTATCTAACAGTAACGGCAATCCTACATTTTCCTCCGCACTAAACACTGGAATCAAATTAAACTGCTGAAAAATAAAACCGATTTTATGCCTTCTAAATAAAGCGAGCTCTTTTTCTTTTAATGTTGATATCTCTGTACCATCAACTCGAATACTACCTACCGACGGAATATCTAATCCACCTAACAACTGAAGTAAGGTCGTTTTACCCGATCCACTTGCCCCCATAATACAGACGAAATCTCCTTTTTGAATTTGAAGATTAATGCCTTTTAATATTTTTACTTTACTATCCCCAATATCAAACGATTTTTCTAACCCTTCAATTTCAATAATATTCATCCCTATATCCCCTTCTCTCTCTATTTACCAATCTATATATTCTATTCAAAAATGCAAAATCCCTACTATTTTGTATTTTTTTGTCACATACTAACATTTATATTAACCGGCAGTAAGTGCCCGATTAGTGTGAGCAAATAATCAGTGCGGGATGGACACCCCACCTATTAAAATTTCACTTTATTTCTCACGTCAGAAAAGTTGACTCTCGCAACGGAAGTAACCATAATAATTACACGAATATATAAAAACTATTCACATATCCACAAATAGGAGGAAGAACAATGAAACATGTGATCGTTTATGCACACCCGAATACAGAAAGCTTCAACCATGCAATTTTAGAAACTGTAAAAAGTGAATTAGAAGGAAAAGGTCATGAAGTACGCGTTCGTGATTTATACGAATTAAACTTCAATCCAGTATTAGGTGCTTCCGATTTCATCTCATTTTCCCAAGGAAACACACCAGAAGATATTAAAGAAGAACAAAAGCATATCTCTTGGGCTGATAGTATTACATTCATTTACCCAGTTTGGTGGGCAGGTCTTCCTGCTATTTTAAAAGGATACGTTGACCGTGTATTTAGCCACGGCTTCGCTTATGCTTACGGTGAGAATGGTATCGAAAAGTTATTAAGCAGTAAAAAAGGATTGTTATTATCTACGATGGGAAATTCGAAAGAAGTATACACAGCAGGCGGTATGTTTGATGCAATGAAAAAAACAACTGATGCTGGTATTTTTGAATTTACAGGCATTGAAACACTGGAGCATACATTCTATACAAGTGTTCCTTCTGTGGATGACAGTGTGCGTAAACACTATCTTGAAGAAGTAAAAGAAGTTGTGAATCGCGTATTTTAATAAAAAAACTCCGGTTATAACTACCGGAGTTTTTATTTCATCATCAATTTCGGAATATATCTTTGAAGAATGCTTTCTAATTCATTCATATCTTCCTGTCTAATAAGTAAATTCACATTATCATTCATTTTTTCTCGCCCGCGATATAAAAATATATTTTCTTTTGGATTTTCCCATGTTGATGTTTTATAGCCTTTTAATTCTTCGTATGAATAATAGTTCAATCCGTCTATTACACCTTTTTCATATATTTGTACACTTTTAATAAGATTGATCGCTATTAAAATCATAAAACAACTTGCTACAGCATAACTACCTGACTGAATGAGAAACTGTTCAAATGTACCAATATCACCACTTACGTACTGAGCATATATATACATACATTGTCCGATAAAGTACGCTGGTCCAAGTAAGGCAATCCAACGTCGTTTCACCCGAGGATATGCTGCAATAAGCTTTCCCGCGCTTTTTTTCATTTCATTTATTTTATATATCTTCCATAGAACAAAGAATAAAACACATAATGTAAAAATAAACATAATACATGACATCCAGTACACTCTTATTTTCCCCCTTCACATCATTACATATAAATTTTACATTTTAAATCCCTATAGTACATATGCAATTGTGCATAAAAAAACAGGCAACCTCTTCCGGTTACCTGCCTTTCATTACATCTTCTCAATCCACTCCGTCAAGTTGTGCACAACTTGCGTCGGTTGTACTTCATATTCTGTTAACTTGTCCACAGTTGTTACTCCAGTGTGGACAAGAAGGGTATGCATACTAGCATTTATCCCCGCTAAAATATCTGTATCGTAGTTATCCCCAACCATTAAAGCTTCTTCTTTTCCTATGCCAAGCACTTTTAACGCTTGTTCCATAATGATTGATTCTGGTTTACCAATAAAGATTGGGTCCACACCTGTTGATACTGCAACAACTGATGTTAATGAACCGTTACCTGGTAATAATCCGCGCTCAGTTGGAATTGCGATATCCCCATTTGTTGAAATAAACGTTGCACCGTTACGCACAGCAAGACATGCTTTTGCTAATTTTTCATATGTGATATCGCGATCTAAACCAACAATGACGAAATCAGGATTTTCATCCACAAGTTCAAATCCCTTTTCCACAAGAGCAGCGTGTAAGCCCTCTTCACCAATCATATATACAGTCGCATCTTGTTTACGCTCATAAATAAAGTTCGCTGTAGCCATACTCGTTGTGAATACTTGCTCCGCTTTCGCTGGAATATCGAAACGAACAAGCTTTTCTGCAACTTGTTCTGGTTTACGAGTTGAGTTATTTGTAACGAATAAATATGGAATACCGCGTTCTCCTAATGCTTTTACGAAATCGCTTGCTTCTTCAATTTGTTCTTCACCACGATACATTGTACCGTCTAAGTCAATTAAATAACCTTTATACATCTATTTGTCTCTCCTTCTATGCTAACGTTCTCATCTATCATACCACTCTTATATTAACCCCTTTTTCAAAAGAAAAAAACGCTTTACCTTAAAGCGTCCCATAACGTTCATTTTTTCTCTTTTATTTGGTACGAACAATTACAATCGCCCACGCACATGTTTGCTAACGTCTTCACATTTGCATCTGCAAATAACCGCTTATACATCTCTTTTTCATCTTCACACACTTGCGGGAATCTCTCTGCAATTTCCTTTAACGGACAGTTTTGCTTTTCAAATATGAAAGAATGCTCCCCATCTCGCTTTATTTGAACCATATAACCGTTTCTCTCTTGCATAGCAGCTACTTCTTGAACTTTATACGCTAAATTGCTTTGATTACTTATCCTCTTTTGCAACTGTTCTTCCATTCGTTTCGTTCTCGCTTGCAAGACGTGACGCAGCATTTTTTCATCGCCCATTCGAGCCAAATCTTCTAGCATATCAATAGCAAATTGCTTATATTCTTTCGGGAATGTATCTTCTCCCTTTTGACTTAATCCATACAAATATGTTGGTCGTCCGACATGCTGTCTTACCATCTTTGAATAGATTAGCTCATCATTTTCTAGTTTACTTAAATGTCGACGAATCGCCATCTCTGTAATTTCTAAAGCTTCGGCTAATTCTGCTACAGTATGCTCTCCTTTTATCTTCAGTAATTGTACAATCTCTTCTCTCGTAGTACGTGCTTCCCCCATAGCTCACCCTTCTCCCTTTTCTTTCTCCTATACAATATAAGATCCCCAAAGGAATTCCCGGGGATCTTATAAGCACAATTATTCTGGTACAAATGCAGATACAGGTCCTAATTCCTTTTCTAAATAACTGTGAATATTCGCTGGGTATTTCTCTACCACGGCGATATGTTTTTGAATCGTCTTATATAATTCATCATGATTCATTTGAATATAATCTTGCGTAAGCATTTTTCGAAGAAGAATAATTTCTTTAATATGCGCTCCCTCTTCTCCACTTATAACTCTCTCGTCCATTAAAATATCAATAATATCTTCGTAACTTCCTGGATCGCGCATAATAAATCCATCAATCATCGCATTTCCTACATCTAATATACAATCGATAATAAGATGCGCCATGCGCTCTAATGCGTAAAATTCAAACTCGGTTTCATATGCCTTTTTCTCTTGAAATGTATTTGTTGCTTGTTCTAAACATACTAGCATTTGTTCTATTTTTTTTCTGTCTACGAAGTACATGAATGTCACCTACCTGGAAATTAAAGCATTTACATTTTAATTGTAACGCTTTCTTCTGAAAAAATCGACAATTTTTCGAATTCACCTTTTCCTCGTTATTTGTTATAGTTATATTTGTATGATTTTTGAAATTGGAGGAATGCAACCTTGGAACGTGAACTCGCACTAGAAATTGTCCGTGTAACAGAAGCAGCAGCCTTAGCATCCGCACAGTGGATGGGCCGCGGAAAGAAAAATGAAGCAGATGATGCAGCAACTACAGCTATGCGTGATATGTTCGATTCAGTAAACATGGCAGGTACAGTTGTAATCGGTGAAGGAGAACTTGATGAAGCACCGATGTTGTATATTGGTGAAGAACTAGGAACAGGTAACGGTCCAGAAGTAGATATCGCTGTTGACCCATTAGAAGGTACAAACATCGTTGCGAAAGGCCTTGCAAATGCAATGGCAGTTATCGCAATCGCAGATAAAGGAAACCTTCTTCATGCTCCGGATATGTACATGGAAAAAATCGCGGTTGGTCCAAAAGCAGCTGGTAAAATTAGCTTAGATGATCCAATTGAAAAAACAATTGAAATTGTAGCAGAAGCAAACAATAAAAAAATTCGTGACCTAACGGTTATCATCCAAGAACGTGAACGTCATCAAGATATTATTGACCGTGTTCGTGCAAAAGGTGCACGCGTAAAACTATTTGGTGATGGAGATGTTGGTGCATCAATCGCTACAGCTTTACCTGGAACGGGTATCGACTTATTCGTAGGTGTAGGCGGAGCTCCAGAAGGCGTTATTTCTGCAGCAGCATTAAAATGCCTTGAAGGTGAAATGCAAGCTCGCTTAGTTCCAATGAACGAAGAAGAAGAAGCTCGTTGTCGTGAAATGGGATTAGAAGATCCTCGTCAACTTCTTATGTTAGATGACTTAGTAGCTGGTGATGACGCAATCTTCTCAGCAACAGGTGTATCTGCTGGTGAATTATTAGACGGCGTGAAATTCCTTGGCGGAGATTTAGCTGAAACATATTCTATCGTTATGCGTTACAAAACAAGAACAGTACGTTTCATTAAAACGCATCACCATTTAGATCATAAACCACACTTAAACTTAGATATTTAATAAAGGAGCCATGTGTATGGAAGAACGTTTCTTTCTGTACGACGATACAGTCGCTACAAAAACGCGTTTCGTTAGCTTTTTGGGGGAAAATGAGCGTCATGATTTAGCGCTTCTATACTCCGATCGTCATTACGGTAAAACGATAGTCCTTGATATGCAAAGCAACAAATTTGCTATCATCGGTCCTGACGATTTAAATGAACAAGGCTACTTAGAGCATGCATTTTCGATGTCTGAAGAAAATGCAGAAGAATTACGCTCATTTTTATTTGAACTTATATAATTTATCTGGTGCACCAGCTATGTTAGCTGGTGTTTTTTTACAATTTATATTTTGAATTTTCAATCTTACGTGTTATACTTATGAATAAATCTATTTGGATAGAAAGGACGTTATCTGCGTATGCCAACATTTACTTTGTAATGGACCAGCAATTGGATAGCATTACTCTCAAAAAAGCACCGTGCTTTTTCAAGGGAGTAGTCTGCCCATTCCCATTACGAAGGAACGTAACGCATCTGTAGTATGATGTTTACGGAGGTTCCTCTTGGGGGAACCTCTTTTTATTTTTGTCTACTTCTTATGTCTTCATACTACAAGACATCCAAATAGCTGTATTACGTTCCTTTACCAATATATAAGAGGTGAAGGAAAATGCAGAAAGTACAACTTTCTTGGAGTTTATATGAAAACGAACTAGTAACAATCGAAAAGTATTGTAAAAATTGCAGACGCACTACCCTATTTACTGACACGAACATTCGCAGACATAATGCAAACGGAAAGAATATATACCGATTTGCAATTTATAAATGTCCGAAAGATCATACGTGGAATCAAAAACTTCATATTTATAAATCATTTACTGATCACGTCGAAACTGTCGATATGACTCAGCAAGAACAAACTAAAACAAGTACTACCATTTCCATTACACAATACAAAGAAAGTGGTATAGCCGAAATAACAATCGTATTAGACATCGTTTTTGGTTCCCACCGAATTGATAAAGTGTTATCCACATATATTTCAGATTGGAGCCGTACTATCATTGTGGATAAAATTAAAAATGGGCATATCCAATTGAACGGACAACAAATGAAACCAAACAAAACTCTTTCTGAAGGTGATTACATTTCAATTTGTTTGTAAGGAGGACTCTCATGTTAAAGGTGAGAAAAGGTACGATTGATTTATTGAATGACTTAGATGTAATGTATACAGCATGCAAAGAATTACTCTTACAGAACCAAATTTACCAATGGGATGATTCTTATCCGACGCGAGAACACATTTCCTATCATCTAGAACAGGCCGAATTGTATTGTCTATTCCAAGATCAAGTACTTGTCGGTGCCGTCGTCTTAAACGAAGCACCGTCTCCAGAATACAAACTAATTGACTGGTCAGAAATAGACGGACGCTTTCTTATCGTCCACTCTTTTGTCATCCATCCGCTCGCGCAAGGCAAAGGATATAGTAAAGTACTTTTATCCTTTTGGGAAAGCGAAGCAAGACAGATGGGCTACAAAGGAATACGCCTAGATTGCTTTACAGGTAATCCCGTTTCATTAAGCTTATATGAAAAAAATAATTATATTTGTCGAGGTGCTGTTTACTTTGCAAGTAAACAGCCTCCTCATAATTGGTATAATTGCTATGAAAAAATCCTCTTACAATCGTAAGAGGATTTTTTCATTTCTTCACTTTTCGTAATACGAAGTGTGCACAACCGAAGTTACAGTACTCGTATAAATACTCTGATAAAGTACTAATTTTCGTATCATATGTCGAACGTTGATTACTATCATCAAAGAATCCGCGCAATCTAAGTTGCTCATAACCCCAGTCTCCAACGATATAATCATATTTATTTAAAATTTCTGCATAGCGCTCTTTAAGTGCTTCTTCACTAAAACCGTCACGAAAGTTTTTAATCACTTCGTACTGAACATTATTAACGCTCACCGTAGTATGAATCTCTTGCTTTTGCTCCATTATGAACTTCCTCTCTAAGCATTCTTCTTTTTATCGTATCACAAAGCATAACAACCAACAATTTCAAATACAAAAAATTGAAAATTAGTGCATGCTATGGAGAAGGAGGTGCTACATCGTGAAAAAACAAATTATACTCTCTCTTCTCACTCTTTCCTTATTTGCAGGCTGCCAATCAACTAATAAAGCCGAAATGGAGCGTGAAGAAGGAAGTCGTGTTCTTGTTTCCAACAAAAACGACATGTATCATACGGAAAATACAAATACACGGCTCACAAGGGTGGGCTATTCATCTAAACAAAAACATGAAGTATCTAACAAACAAGTAGGCGCCATTAACCGTGAGAAAGTCGCTGAAATGATTACAAGCATGACAGTCAAACTTCCTGACGTCACCAATGCCGCTACACTCGTTACCGACGACGAAGTGTTCGTTGTATACCGTGCGAACACAACGGATCCGAAACTCGTAACAGATCAAGTATATAAAACAGCTTTGTCCATCGTCCCTCGCTATTATAAAGCATATGTATCAACAAACCAAAAGTTGATTTCTCAAATTCAAGGTCTTCAATCTGGTAGCTTAAACGATAAAGAATATGAACAAAGTCTTGATATGTTAAAACGTGAAATGAGCGATAATCCTCATTTGAACAATACGGGAGATCAAACTTTAAATGATATGATAAAAAAATAAAAAGGTGGAGGAAACCTCCACCTTTTTACTATTTCTTACGATCCGCATAAACCTCCATCGCATCACACATAAACTGCGCTAATCCCACGCCAAACTTATCAATATTTTTCGTAAAACGCTCATCAGCAACATACATTTGACCGAGCCCCTTAAAGGCTTCTAATGAATATTCACCGAAGTTTTGCAAGTAATCGTACCATACCCCGATTGCAGATTGCGCCTCTTTAGAATCAGGTGCTCCATTTCGAAGTGTTGCTAGATTTCTGTAAATATTATTAAACTCCTCCTGTTTCTCTTTAGACATCCCCTTCGCTGTTTTATTCGCTTTATCTACAGCCTCATCTCCCCATCGTTCACGTGCTTCTTCTTCGTACGGGTTATGACTAAAATCAAATCCTTCAAATTTCTCTTTATTCGTCATATCAATCTCTCCTTTTGTATGCTGAATTGTTTTATTAATCGTCGCTATCACCTTATCTAACCTGGCACGCTTTTCAAGAAGCATTTTCTTATGAAGCTGTAGCGCTTCTTCATGATCAAATGATGGACTCATGATAATTTCTTTAATCTTCTTCAAAGGGAAGCCTAGTTCTTTAAAAAATAAAATTTGCTGCAACGTTTCTAAATTTTCATTGGAATACAGACGATATCCAGACTCTGTCGTCTCATCTGGGGTTAACAACCCAATTTCATCGTAATGATGCAGTGTGCGCACACTAATTCCAACTAAATTAGCTACTTCTTTTACCTTCATTGTCATGCGTATCTCCCCCTTAATACATACGATAAAGTATGACGCAACGTTAGAGTCAATAAAAATTCCATTTTGTTTTTGAAAGATTCATCTCTCCACATTCTCCTACATTTCATGCATAATATATATGTACATACATTAGAAAGCGGTGAAAGTATGGTTTCAAATACTGTAATTGCCAGCATCATATTTCAACTCGTTGCTTCGATTCTGGTCCCAATTATTGTACTCGTTTATTTCCGTAAGAAATATAATATTAATTTGAAAATAGTTGGCGTTGGTGTCCTTATCTTTATCGGGTTTACCCAAATCCTCGAAACACCATTCCAATTATTCATGCGTGGTAATCCCACAACAGCTGAGTTTTTAAAGAACCCATTTATCTTTTCGATTTTCGGCGGACTAACTGCTGGTATTTTTGAAGAACTAGGTCGTTTCGTTGCTTTTTACTACTTACTGAAAAAATATCGAGATTATAAAGACGGTCTTGCGTACGGAATTGGACACGGCGGTATTGAATCGATTTTAGTCGGCGGATTCGCTGGGCTTCAAACTCTTACCTTTGCAACATCTATTAACAATGGTAGCTTCGCTCAAATGGTTGAACAATACCCACAGTTGAGCCATATCAAGGACTTGTTAATAGAGCAACCTGCCTATTTATACTTACTTGGTAGCCTAGAAAGAATTATGGCATTAGTGCTGCAAATTGCCTTCACAATGCTTGTCGTATACGCGGTAAAACAAAAGAAATACATTTTCCTCGTATACGCTATACTATTCCACGCACTTGTAGACTTTTTCGCAGCACTTTACCAAACAAAAATGATTAACATCTTTGTAGCAGAAGGAATTACTCTTCTCTTCGCGATTGGTGGTTTCATTCTTATTCGTAAAATGAAAGAGAAATTAGTAAGTATGCCAGAGTAAAAAATAACCCACCAGTTGGTGGGTTATTTTTTATATGGATTGTCGTAGTGATGATAACTTTTCCCTCCTCGCAGCTCCCTCTTTGTTTCTGCATCTATAACGATGTACTTATGAAACTCCTCTACTTCATCTTGAGAAAAGGAACCAAAAAAATAAACTTGGCGATCTGGATGAACAAACGAATCCTGAATCACCACTCTACTACGACAGCCGACAGCTGTTTTTTGTCGGAAGGTAAATTCTGCATCTTGTACTTCTTTCCATAAAATTTTCTTTCGAACACTATACGAAGCATTTTTGTATTCCTTATAGACCTTCTTATCTAACTGTTCATAAAATAGATTTTCATTCACAAACGATTTATTTCGATTGCTTGGATAGTCTAATTTTTGATTTGATTGTGCATATGTTGTGGACAATTGCGCGAGAAAACAAATACTGAATACAATGCATATCATTTTTTTCATAATTGCACCTCAAATTTTCATTATCCACATTACTTTTCCACATACTTAGATCACTATTCCGTTTCCAATAAAAAGGAATTATTTCCACATTTGTCGAAGTATATAGCGTCAACTTGAAAGATGGGGATGAATTATGAAGAAAATTATTGTAATACGACATTGTTCCGCAACTGGACAAAAACGTGATGCCGAATTAACGTTTGCCGGAAAAGATCAAGCTAACACCCTTGCTGCATTCCTCTTAGAAAATCAGCTACAAATAGATCATATTATTTCGAGCCCATTTGTCCGAGCTATCGATTCCATTCGGCCCTATGCGCTCAAAGCTAACCTATCTATCGAAGAGGATGAACGATTAGCTGAACGTATATTAAGCAACGTTCCGATGGATGATTGGATGCAAAAACTAGAATCTACTTTTACAAACATAGATATTGTCTTTTCAGGCGGAGAGTCAACAAAACAAGCAACGGACCGTGCTATATCGCTTATCCAAGACGTTTTAAAGTTAAACCATACTACAACACTACTCGTTACACATGGAAACTTACTTACGCTCATTTTAAAGCACTTTGATCGTACGATCGGCTTTAGTGAATGGAGAACTTTAACGAATCCTGATGTTTACGAAATTACAATCGATGAACAAAGTTTCATAAAACGATTATGGGAAGCATCGTCCAAATAGTATCCCTTTCCAAAACACTCAGTTGACGCCACGAGAAGAGACTGTATTAACAATAGAGAGGGGTATCATTCCATATGTACGAAGACGTACTTTCTTTACTACATAAAACAAATGCTTCTTATGAAAAATTTGAACACGAACCAGTACTTGACTATGAAACAGATCGTATCGTTCGTGAAAGACTTGGTTTGCAAGGCACTCCAAGTAAAAGCTTATTTTTAAAATCAAAATCCGGGGAGCATTACGTATTCTTTACGTTAGAAGGCACTCGCCTCAACCGAGGGGAGATGAAGGAAATAACAGGAGAGAACTTATCTCTCTGTTCTCCTAATGAGCTAAGAGAAGAGACTGGTTGCACTCCTGGATGTGTAGCTCCTTTCGGTTATTCACAAGATGTAACGATTATTGTGGACAGTTCAATTTATACTTACGATAAAATTTTAATTACACCTGGTGTACCTGAATTTACAATTGAATTATCCACAGAGGAATTAAAAAAGATTTTATCCACATGTCAAAATAAAGTTTTAGAGTATAAGAAAAAAGAGAGCTAATGATTAGCTCTCTTTTTTCATTATTTCGCTTCTGCTACTTTTTCTTTTGCAGAACGTACTTGCTCGTCCGCATGATAAGAAGAACGTACAAGTGGGCCAGCTTCACAGTGGCTAAATCCTTTGCTAAGTGCAATTTCTTTTAGCTCTGCAAATTCTGCTGGTGGGTAATATTTAATAACTGGTAAATGCTTCTTAGATGGTTGTAGGTATTGTCCAAGAGTTAAAATATCCACATTGTTTGCACGTAAGTCATCCATTGCTTCAATTAAATCTTCTCTCGTTTCACCTAAGCCCAGCATAATGCTCGATTTAGTTGGAATATCAGGCTGCATTTCTTTTGCTCGACGTAAAAACTCTAATGAACGGTCATATTTTGCTCTAGCGCGAACTCGGTTAGATAATCGACGTACTGTTTCAATGTTATGGTTCAAAATATCTGGTTTTGCATCCATTAACATTTTTAAGTTTTCTTCTACCCCACCCATATCAGATGGTAATACTTCGATTGACGTAAATGGATTTTCGCGACGAACAGCGCGTACTGTTTCAGCAAAAACAGCTGCTCCGCCGTCCTTTAAATCATCACGTGCAACCGCTGTTATAACAACGTGCTTTAAGCCCATTTGTACTACAGAATCTGCTACGCGTTCTGGCTCTTGTAAATCAAGCTCAGTTGGCAAGCCTGTTTTAACCGCACAAAAACGACAAGCACGTGTACAAACCGCACCTAAAATCATAAATGTTGCTGTTTTCCTTACAGCCCAGCATTCATGAATATTCGGACATTTCGCCTCTTCACAAACTGTATGAAGATTCTTAGAACGCATCATTTTCTTTAAGCCTGTATAGTTTTCATTCGTGTTTAACTTAATTTTCAACCATTCGGGCTTGCGCTTATACTCTGTTTGTTTTGTCATGGTTATCAACTCCGCACAATATGAAATAGTTTACCGTGTTCGCTTCTTTCAATGTAACATATCTATTCTAACGTATGAAAGCGATTTGCTCAAATGAAGATTCTAAGATTTTTTCCAATCGTTCCCTATAATGAAATACTCCGTATATCCCACACTAAAAAGAGTGATGTTGTGAAAGGAGTCTATTTCATGCTTCGAAAAATTTCTCTTTTGCTTTCGATTTGCTTTCTTCTCCACCAAAACATCGCTTACGGTGAAGATAATCAGCAAAGCATATATGAAAAGCGCATGGCACTATATAAAGAAACTGAGCAATCTTCAGGTATTCCGTGGTATTACTTAGCTGCAATGGATCAATACGAAAGAAACATACGGAGCGTAAGAAAGGATATTCCGAAAAAACCAGATGCCATCATTTCCCTTTATTTCAAACCTGAAATATGGGCTGGACCTGTTAATAGTAATAATACTCTCCCCCATACGATTTCTTTATTTGGCGGAATGGGTTTAGATGGTGACAAAGATGGATTTGCAAATGCAAATAACGACCGTGATCTTCTGCATACCGCAGCAACTATTTTAAAGAAACAAGGAACGTCAGAAGACCGTATTAACATTATGCTTTGGGAATATTATAGACGTGCAAAAACAGTTGAATTAATTACAGAATACGCCCGAATTTATAAACATTATGGACGCATTAATTTAGAAGGAAATGCTTTCCCTCTCCCTATTCGCAGTGACCATAGCTATCGTAGTACTTTTGGTGCTGGTAGAAGTTTTGGCGGCAGGAGAATTCATGAAGGAACCGATATTTTTGCTGGATATGGCGTACCAGTACGATCAACTTGCTATGGCGTTATTGAAACAAAAGGATGGAATCGTCTTGGTGGATGGCGCATTGGTATTCGTGACCTTCATAATAATTACCACTATTACGCTCATTTAGGCGGGTTCTCTAAAGAAATACAGCTCGGACAAATTGTCGAACCAGGAAAAGTAATCGGATTTGTCGGTAGTACTGGTTATGGTCCTCCTGGCACAGCTGGAAAGTTCCCGCCTCACTTACATTTCGGCATGTATAAAGACAATGGCTATAGCGAATGGGCTTTCGATCCATACATGCATTTAAGCCTTTGGGAACGAAAAGAACGAGCAAATACAAAACGATAACCGTAGCGAATTGCTACGGTTATTTTTTTATATTCGCTAACTATCCGTTTTCTTTTTATCTGGTACAACAATTCCGCCACTTCCGTAATAAGTAGGCACTTCACCTTGAACGATGCGCGTCGCAATCGGAATGTTTTGCTTCACTTTAATTTCTTTCGTGCGTAACGGAATCATAACTTGTAACGTCACTTCCACTTCCATAATAATTTTGATCGCTGTATTATTAATTCCTTGCGGCTCAACTAATTGTTTAATATCCGTATTCACATGACCAATTGGCGTAAAATTAATCGGAATATCCGGTCCTATATTACCAAGAAGCGCATTATCAGTTATACGCCCAAAAGGAACTGACATAGATACCCCATTCTCTTCAAAAATACCAAGTGCTTTCGTATCCCCTTTTTCTACTTGTTGTAAATATTTTTCTATGTATGCAGTAGTCGATGTTAATATTTCATTTACTTGTTTTGTATTTAAATCAATTGTAGATACTTTCCCGTTCCTATCCGTTTGCACTTTCATTAATGAATCTACATCAAACCCTTCATTAATTCGGTCTTTTACCGCTTTCGTCATAACTGCTGTTGCCATTTTATGAGTCTCTGTTTCCCCATATTTAATTAACGTTGGCTGAATACTTTTATTTACAATCCATAAACCTTGAACTACCATTACGATAAAAAGAATAAATGAAATAAGCAGTATATACCGAAAGGAAATCGGTCCCCTTCGAAACCGCGAATTTTTCGAACGAAATATGCCCATAAGAAAACCCTCCTTCTTATATTATTTCTATGCAAGAAAGAGGGACGATATATGCTTATCTCATTTTTAATAGTGCATCTTTTCCGATTGTGCCTACCGGAATACCTAAAGCTTCGGCTCCAGTCGTTACTGATTCCAGCGGTGCTTCAAGAAGTTGTTCAATCGTTCTTACACCAACCGCACGGCCAGCAATAATTCCTCGATCACCTAACTTCTCATTTAGAAGACCTACATCTAAAGCACCGCACATAATATATCCTTTATCGCTCATTACAGCTAGCAAATTTGTCTTTGGAAGTTTTACGCTAACAGCAATGAACGTATAGTTATCAATTATAATTGGCTCTACATTAACCATAGTTCACACTCCTCTCTTTCTTATCTTTATGACAAGAGAAAAATGAGTGTTACAAGTTAACTAGCCTATAGTTTGACTGAAGATGTATAAGTTATCAACATGTCTGTTAGTACATCTCTAAGCAATTCCGGCATATAATATTGTTTGTCAGAAAGTGTGGATAGCTCTGGGTATAAGTATCCGAATGTAAACATATCAATCGTTCCTACCGTATATATCCGGTCTAATTCCAGCGATTCGCCGTTAATCAATACATCTTCTAGTAAAATTTTATTCCCTGGAATCGTATCTGGAATCACTTCCAAACCATCGTAAATCATTTTCCCCATTACTTTTCCACGAAATCCGAATCCTTTCACCTCAAGATTCTCCATATTCGGGCGGCGCGCTTTCAAAATAACTTCTCTTAACGTTTTCCCTGGTACTTTTAACATACATGGATTAATGGGATGTGGACAAATCCGATGAATATCTCCGCGCGTCACAACACCTTCATTTAATCCCTCAAGAAGTACACCAGCATTCACCATCCCAACATCCGCATTACACCACTCTTTAAGTGCACTTGCCAACATATGAGAAAACGTCGTCTCCTTAAACCAATCAACCGGCAATGATTCTTTTAAATGAACGACAGGCTCAGCCATTATCTGTTTACTTTCTTCCTTTAGCATTTCAATTGTGGATAACGGCTCGCTATAAGCACCTAACCGTTCTGTCTTAATCGCTCTACCGTCTTTTTTCAACAGTCTCTTCGTCTCTTTATCCACAGTAAGCTGAACGTGACCAACGTAATGTCCCCACTTTTCACAACAGCAAAGCAAAGTATTATCCACAAGAACACCGCGCTCAAATAAATGATGCGTATGTGCCCCTAAAATAACATCTATATCATAATGCTCCGCCATATACTCATCCATACTTTTTCCAAGATGAGAAAGCACAACAGTAATATGAGCTGTATCCTTAACTTCTTCTAAAATAGACTCTAAATGGATGATTGGATCTTCAATATGCCAGTCTAACATATGATAAAACTCTGGATAAGCTACCGTTAATCCAATAAAGGCAATCGTAATCCCATCTGTCGTTGTATGTAATTTATAAGGCTGCGCCCACGCCGGACGTACACCTTCTTTTTCAAACAAATTCGCTACAAGCACCTCAAAACCAGCATCATCATATAGACGATTCAAATGCTCTTTTGCCAATGTAATTCCTTCATTATTTCCGATCGTTACATAATCATATAACGCCTCATTTAATAATTTTGTATTCCCAATTCCATTTGTCGCTTCCGAAATACTATGAAAACGATCCACATGATCGCCAATATCCACAGTTAAAACAGTCTCTCCCGCTTCCTGTCTTCGCTTTTTCTCCCCTCGTACAAACCGAGAAATTTGCGGCCAATTTTCAAAATGACTATGTATATCGTTTGTATGATAAAGGTGGATGATTGTTTCTTTATTTATATTCAGAGAAAAAACCTCCTCTCAGTTCCTTACTGCCATTTACGCTATACGTACGCAATAATCCTGTAAATACTTTTCGTCTTTTCTTGCTATTCTACATTGTACTCGCATTATAAGAAAAAGCCAAAGATTGCCCTTTTATTATGGAAAACTTTATATTACTTTTTCTAGTGTGTTGATTAGTTTGGGGCGGGAATTTTTCGAGAGGTTTAGCGAGCAATGCGGCGGATTTGTCAGTATCTTTGTCTTACCTCTGGTCGTTCTCTTTTCGTATAAAATGTTGCGGGTGGTATGTGTGGGATTTCTTTTGTCTTACTTTGTCGACAAATCGATATTCCTTGTCCAACCGCTGATATATTGAAATAATCGCCGATATATTCCGAGTTGTGGTCGATATATTTCATTAAACACCTACCCGGGTATCTTACAGCCGAACCCGAATATACAACATAAGAAAGCGCCCTGCTATGCAGGGCGCTTTCTTCATACATATATTATCCAGTTCCAGCGGCTAGAATGTTCGGTGGCTTCACTTTTAAATATTGTCCAGCTTCGCCTCCTAGACCCTCATGTCTAAGAACCTTCCGCACCAGAAGATAAAAAGCATCTTCTGTACGAAAGAACCTTAGCCAACGGGTCTGGACAGTCGGCTCCGCATTTCTATTTAACCGATAGAACCTTCCATCTCAAACTTGATTAGACGGTTCATTTCAACTGCGTATTCCATTGGAAGTTCGCGAGTGAATGGCTCGATGAAGCCCATTACGATCATTTCTGTAGCTTCTTGCTCAGAAATACCGCGGCTCATTAGGTAGAATAATTGTTCTTCTGATACTTTAGATACTTTCGCTTCGTGCTCAAGTGAAACGTAATCGTTTTTGATTTCGTTGTAAGGAATTGTATCAGATGTAGATTGGTTATCCATGATTAACGTGTCACACTCGATGTTAGAGCGAGAGTTTTTCGCTTTTGGTCCGAATTGTACGATACCACGGTAAGTTACTTTACCACCATGCTTCGCAATCGATTTAGAAACGATTGTTGAAGACGTGTTTGGTGCTAAGTGAATCATTTTCGCACCAGCATCTTGGTGTTGGCCTTTACCAGCAATCGCGATAGATAATGTTAAACCACGAGCGCCTTCGCCTTTTAAGATAACTGCTGGGTATTTCATCGTTAATTTAGATCCGATGTTACCGTCAATCCATTCCATCGTTGCGTTTTCTTCACAAACCGCACGTTTTGTAACTAGGTTGTATACGTTGTTCGCCCAGTTTTGGATTGTTGTATAACGGCAATATGCATCTTTTTTAATGATGATTTCTACTACCGCACTATGAAGTGAGTTAGTAGTGTAAACAGGTGCTGTACAACCTTCTACGTAGTGTACGTGTGCGCCTTCGTCTACGATGATAAGCGTACGCTCGAATTGTCCCATATTTTCAGAGTTAATACGGAAATACGCTTGAAGTGGTGTATCAACTTTAATACCTTTTGGAACGTAGATGAATGATCCACCAGACCAAACTGCAGAGTTTAATGCAGAGAATTTGTTGTCTGTTGGTGGGATTACTTTTCCGAAATGCTCACGGAAAATATCTTCGTTCTCTTTTAATGCGCTATCTGTATCTTTGAAGACGACTCCTAGATCTTCTAGGTCTTCTTTCATGTTGTGGTATACAACTTCAGATTCGTACTGTGCAGATACACCAGCTAAATATTTTTGCTCAGCTTCAGGAATACCTAATTTATCAAATGTCGCTTTAATTTCCTCAGGTACTTCATCCCAAGACTTCTCAGATTTCTCAGATGGTTTTACGTAGTACGTAATTTCATCGAAATCTAAGTCGTTTAAGTCGCCGCCCCATTGTGGCATTGGCATTTCATAGAACTTATCCAGTGATTTTAAACGGAAGTCTAACATCCACTGTGGTTCTTCTTTCATACGTGAAATCTCTTCAACGATTTCTTTTGTTAAACCGCGTCCAGCACGGAAAATCGAAACGTCTTTATCCTTGAAACCATATTTATAATCGCCGATATCTGGCAGTTGCTTCGCCATGTTGGTGTGTCCCTCCTTATATAACCTCGTTTTTAGGAACCTTTAACATTACTTATCTTCGTTTAAGCCCTTTTCTAACGCTTTCCACGCTAATGTTGCACATTTAATACGTGCCGGGAACTTGCATACGCCTTGTAATGCTTCAATATCTCCTAAATCAATGCTGTCATCATACTCTTTTCCTAGCATCATGTCAGAGAAAATTTTAGAAAGCTTAAGAGCCTCTTCAATTTTCTTTCCTTTTACTGCTTGTGTCATCATTGAAGCTGAAGACATTGAAATTGAACATCCTTCGCCTTCAAACTTCGCTTCTTGCACAATACCCTCTTCTACTTTCATCGTAAGTTGAATACGATCGCCGCAAGTTGGATTGTTCAAGTTAACGGTAACACTATCTTCTAACACGCCATGGTTACGAGGATTTTTATAATGATCCATAATAACTTGACGATATAACGTATCTAAATTATTAAATGACAT
Organism: Bacillus sp. DB-2; assembly: GCF_003315125.1. Taxonomy (NCBI): domain Bacteria; kingdom Bacillati; phylum Bacillota; class Bacilli; order Caryophanales; family Bacillaceae; genus Bacillus; species Bacillus sp. DB-2. The sequence goes on from NZ_QNRN01000020.1 coordinate 56,688, forward strand.
TTGTGAAATACTCCTTTGTCTTGATTAGCGATTCAACAAATGTATCAATTTCTTCTTTTGTATTATATAAATAGAAGCTCGCACGTGCTGTAGAAGAAGCTTTTAGCCACTTCATAAGCGGTTGTGCACAGTGATGTCCTGCGCGAACCGCAATGCCTTCTACATCTAATACAGTTGCTACATCGTGAGGATGTACGTCTTCAATATTAAATGTAACTAGACCAGCGCGATGCTTTGGACCATAAATTGTAACGCCATCTACTTCTGATAGTCTCTCTAAAGCGTATTGCGCTAATTCATGTTCATGCTTTTCAATATTATGAAGACCGATTTCTTCTAGGAAATCAATTGCCGCACCAAGTCCGATTGCATTACCGATAATCGGTGTACCTGCTTCGAACTTCCACGGAAGCTCTTTCCAAGTAGACTCTTGTAAGTCTACGAAATCAATCATTTCACCACCAAATTCAATTGGTTCCATATTGTTTAGCAATTCTTTCTTACCATATAATACGCCGACACCTGTTGGTCCGCACATCTTATGAGCAGATAATGCGTAGAAATCACAGTTTAAATCTTGTACATCCACTTTCATATGAGGTGCACTTTGTGCTCCATCAACGATCATGATTGCACCGTTTTCATGTGCGATTGCTCCGATTTCTTTTACAGGGTTAATCGTTCCAAGTACGTTAGAAACGTGCATGATAGAAACGATTTTTGTATTCGGTGTAACTGTTTGACGAACATCTTCTAAAGAAATTGTACCGTCTAGTTGAAGCGGAAGGTATTTTAAAGTTGCACCAGTTTTCTTCGCAACTTGTTGCCACGGAATGATGTTACTATGGTGCTCCATGTAAGAGATGACGATTTCATCGCCTTCTTTTACATTATCAAGACCATAGCTAGCTGCTACTGTATTTAATGCAGTTGTCGTTCCGCGCGTGAAAATAATCTCTTCCATTGATTTCGCGTTAATAAACTTGCGAACTTTCTCGCGTGCACCTTCATACGCGTCGGTAGCTTTCGTACCAAGCGTATGAACACCGCGATGCACGTTAGAATTATATTCTTTATAGTAACGTTCTAACGTTTCAATGACTTGAATTGGTTTTTGAGAAGTTGCTGCACTATCGAAATATACAAGTTGTTTGCCGTTCACTTTTTGATCAAGAATTGGAAACTGTTTGCGTATTTCATGAATATTCATTAGCGAACTTTCCTTTCAATTACCTCGACAAGCTGTGCCTTTACTCCTTCAATTGGAAGCTCATTTACTACAGGTGCTAAGAATCCATGGATGACTAAACGTTCTGCTTCGCGTTTTGGAATACCACGGCTCATCAAGTAGTATAATTGGTATGGATCTACGCGGCCTACTGAAGCTGCGTGACCTGCCATTACATCATCTTCATCGATTAAAAGAATTGGGTTTGCATCACCGCGAGCTTTCTCATCTAACATAAGAACGCGAGAAGATTGTTGTGCATTTGATTTAGATGCACCATGTTCAATCTTACCAATTCCATTAAAGATAGATGTTGCACTATCTTTTTGTACTCCGTGTTTTAAAATCCAACCTTCAGAGTGTTTACCGAAGTGAACAACTTTAGTTGTAAAGTTTTGTGTTTGGTTACCACGGCCAATTGTTACTGTTTTTGTATCAGCAAATGATCCGTCGCCCATTAAGTTCGTAACGTTCTCTGAGATTGTATTTCCGTCATTCATAAGGCCTAGAGCCCAATCAATACGGCCGTCGCGTCCAACAATACCGCGGCGGTTAACGTAAGTTGTTACGTCTTTTGCTAATAGATCAACCGCACCGAATTTCACTTGTGCGCCTTGTTCCACGATTACTTCTGCTACGATATTTGCAATACCTTTAGCATTTTCATTTGCAACGTAGTTTTCTACATATGTTGCAGTACTGTTCGCATCAGCTACGAATAATACGTGGTTATATACGTTAGCTTCTTCGCCGTCTACTAAGAATACAGCTTGAAGTGGAGTTTCAAGAACAACGTTTTTCGGAACATATACGAATGCACCGCCGTTGATTAATGCAGCATGAAGTGCAGTTAGACGATGCTCGTCTACTTTCACGCCGTCTTTCATTAAGTACTTTTGTACTAATTCAGCATGCTCTGTTGCAGCTGTTACGATGTCTGTAAAAATAACACCTTTTTCTTTCGCTTCGTCTGCTAAAGAAACGAAAGCAGTTGTACCAGTACGTTGTACTAATACGCTGTTATTTTCATCGATTAAGTTTTTCACTGCTTCTGGAAGCTCTGTTAAAGAACTTACAGGCTCTTGCTTAGCAGCGTCGCCTTTTCCGATAAAGTCCCATTTTTCAATTTTCGTTTTATCAGGCGTTGGCATTGGAAGTTCAGTTGCTTGTGCAAGAGCTTGTAAGCGGAACTCAGTCAACCAAGCAGCTTCGTTTACTTCGCTTGCGCGCTGACGGATTGTTTCTTGATCGAAAGGTAATGTACCGATTGTCATGTTTATGCTCCTCTCTTACGCTTCTTGCTCTGCTGTTTCGTCTTCAATACCTAATTCTTTTTTAATCCAGTCGTAACCTTCAGCTTCTAGACGTTGTGCAAGCTCAGGGCCACCAGATTTAACGATACGACCGTTCATCATAACGTGAACGAAGTCTGGAGTGATGTAGTTTAATAAACGTTGGTAATGCGTAATCATTAGGCAGCCGAACTCTTCGCCGCGCATTTGGTTAATACCTTTAGATACAACTTTTAATGCATCGATATCAAGACCTGAGTCGATTTCATCTAAGATTGCAATTTTTGGCTCGATCATCATTAATTGAAGAATCTCATTACGTTTTTTCTCACCGCCAGAGAAACCTTCGTTTAAGTAACGTTGTGCCATTTCTGGATCCATTTCTAGGAATTCCATGTTTTTATCTAATGTACGGATAAATTTCATAAGAGAAATTTCTTCGCCTTCTTCACGACGTGCATTAATTGCAGAACGTAAGAAGTCAGCGTTTGTTACTCCGCTAATTTCACTTGGATATTGCATTGCTAAGAATAGACCTGCTAGTGCGCGCTCGTCTACTTCCATTTCTAATACATCTTCACCGTCGATGATGATGCTACCTTCTGTTACTTCATACTTTGGGTGACCCATAATCGCAGAAGATAAAGTTGATTTACCTGTTCCGTTAGGTCCCATAATTGCGTGGATTTCTCCACCTTTTACTTCAAGGTTTACACCTTTTAAAATTTCTTTACCGTCGATTGATACGTGTAAGTCTTTAACCGTTAATGTAGAACCAGCCATCTCAATACCTCCATTAATCCTCTATATACATTTTAAAAATTCCTAAAACGTTCATATTCTCATTTTATTCTCATTCTAATCTTATAGCAAATAAAATGATATCGCAAACGACGAAAAAAAGTAACAATTTTTTCACAAATGTATATAAGTATTTCCCTTGCATCCTTATATGATACACTTTTCTTCTTATATATATAAAGAAAAAAGGACTGGGGATTTCCCAATCCTTTCCTGCACTTATTCATTTACTGGAAGTACAGCACCTTTATATTCTTTATTGATAAAGTCTTGAATTTCTTTTGAATGCAATACATCTACTAACTCTTTAATTTCTTTTTTCTTCTCGTCACCTTTACGAACTGCGATAATATTTGCATAAGGAGAGTCTGATCCTTCAATTGCAATTGCATCCTTTGTTGGATTTAATTTCGCATCAATTGCGTAGTTTGAATTAATAAATAAAGCATCACCTTCATTGTTTTCGTACAGCTTCGGTGAAAGTCCAGGTTCTACATCTGTTTTAAACTTTAAATTTTTCGGATTTTCTACAACATCTTTTACTGTTGCTTTAACAACATCTACACCGTCTTTTAATTTAATAGCGCCGCCTTTTTGTAACAATGCGAGCATACGGCCACGCTCCGCTACGTTATTACTCATAATAACTGTTCCGCCATCTGGAAGTTCTTTTAAGCTTTTATATTTCTTAGAATAAATGCCCATTGGCTCTAAATGAATTTTTCCTGCATTTACAATTTTGTATCCTTTTTCTTGAATCTCTTTATCTAAATAAGGGATATGTTGAAAATAATTTGCATCGATTTCTTTATCAGCTAATGCCTTATTTGGTAAAACATAATCCTGGAATTTTTTTACCTCTAACTTAATGCCCTTTTTCTCTAATATTGGCTGTGCCTTTTCTAAAATAACAGCGTGCGGTATATTAGAAGCGCCAACGACAAGCTTATTCTCATCTTTTCCCCCGCAAGCAGCTAATGTAAATACAGACAGTGCTGTAACAACTGACAATAGAATCTTTTTCATATGATGTCCCCTTCTCCCCTATAGTTATGTAGTAAAAAAAGGACCGGCATACACCAGCCCTTTTTCCGCAATTATTCTTTTACAGGAACAACTGCCCCTTTATATTCTTTAGTAATAAAGTCTTCAATTTCTTTAGAATGCAGTACTTCTATAAGAGCTTTAATCTCTTTTTTATCTTTATCGCCTTTACGAACAGCTACTACGTTTGCGTATGGAGAATCATTTCCTTCAATTGCAATCGCGTCTTTTTCTGGGTTTAATTTCGCATCAATTGCATAGTTAGAATTAATTAGAACCGCATCGCCTTCTTTATTGTTATACACTTGTGGCAATAACCCAGGCTCGATATCTGTTTTGAACTTTAAGTTTTTCGGATTATCCGCAATATCTTTTGGAGTTGCTTTAACTGGCTCTACTCCGTCTTTAATTTTTAAAATGCCTTCTTTTTGTAAAATTGCTAAACCACGACCATGATCAGTAACAGAATTACTCATAATAATTGTCGCCCCGTTTGGAAGTTCTTTTAAGCTCTTATATTTTTGAGAATACACACCAATCGGTTCTAAATGAATTTTTCCTGCTATTTCAAAATCATATTTCTTATCTTTGATCTCTTTTTCTAAATACGGAATGTGCTGAAAGTAGTTTGCATCTAATTCTTTATCTGCTAACGATTTATTCGGTAACACGTAGTCTTGGAATTTTTTAATTTCTAACTCAATTCCTTTTTTCTCAAGTAACGGTTTTGCCTTTTCTAAAATTTCAGCGTGCGGTACGTTAGAAGCACCAACAACAAGTTTCTTTTCATCTTTATCTTTCCCGCCACAAGCAGCTAACCCAAAAATTGAAGTTGAAATAAGTGCTGTAAGTAATAATTTTTTCATTTGAAATATCCCCCTGTTTTCATTATCTTTTATCTATTCGAGTCGTTAAACTATCACCAATCCACTGAATTAAAAATACAACGAGTAATACACAAATTGTCGCAACGATTGTTACATCGTTATTTCCTCGCTGGAACCCTTCTAAATAAGCAAGTGTTCCAAGACCACCAGCACCAACAACACCTGCCATTGCTGTATAGCCTACTAAAGCAATAGTCGTAACCGTAATACCAGATACTAACGCTGGTAACGATTCTGGAATTAACACCTTCAAAATAATTGTGCTTGTTTTTGCTCCCATCGCTTTTGAAGCTTCAATTACACCTTTATCAATTTCACGAAGTGCGATTTCAACCATTCTCGCGTAAAATGGTGCCGCTCCAATAATTAAAGCTGGCAGCGCTGCACTCGCTCCGAGAATTGTTCCAAGAAGAATCTTTGTGAATGGGATTAATAAAATAATTAAAATGATGAACGGTATAGAACGGAAAATGTTTACGAACGCTCCAATCACCGTATTAATCGCTTTATTTTCCCATAAATTATCTTTCGCTGTCATAAAGAGTAATAATCCTAAAATAAGTCCTAAAACAAATGTGGCAAGCGCTGCGATTGCCGTCATATATAACGTTTCACCAGTTGCTTCTAACATTTGATTCCAATCAATATTTGCGATTAACTTATCCATGTGCAATCACCTCCAGCTCTACTTGATCTTGATGAATCCCTTCTATTGCTTGCTGGATCGCTGTTTCTTCACCATTTAAATGAACGACTAAACTTCCGTAAGATCCGTTATTCGTTTGCGCGATATTTCCTTGCAAAATGCTAACTTCTATATCACCGCGCTGCATTAACCTTTGAAGTACTGGTCTTTCTACCGCTTCACCGACAAACTGCAAGCGAACTACTTTTCCATCTGGGTATTTTTCAATTAAACTTTCAATCGTTTCATTTGTATCTTCAGAATCCGTTAACTGCTGTACAAATCGTTTTGTAATGTCTTGCTGCGGATTACGGAATACGTCAAGTACTGGACCCGTTTCTACGATTTTCCCTTTCTCCATTACAGCAACTCGATTACAAATTTTGCGAATAACGTGCATCTCATGCGTAATCAATACAATTGTTAAGCCGAGACGCTTATTAATATCTAACAATAAATCTAAAATTTGATCTGTCGTTTCCGGATCAAGAGCTGACGTTGCTTCATCACATAAAAGTACTTGTGGATTATTTGCTAACGCTCTTGCAATCCCGACGCGCTGCTTTTGTCCACCACTTAGCTGCGATGGATATGCGTCTCCTTTTCCTTCTAATCCAACGAGATGAATTAACTCATCAACACGTTTTCTTCTCTTCGCCTTATCCACACCCGAAATTTCAAGTGGGAATTCGATATTTTCGCGTACAGTTCGTGACCAAAGTAAGTTGAAGTGCTGAAAAATCATTCCGATTTCTTGTCTTGCCTTACGAAGTTCACTTCCTGTAATTGCTGAAATCACACGATTTGCGATTGTAATTTGACCAGACGTTGGTTTCTCTAACTGATTAAACAATCTAATTAAAGAACTTTTCCCAGCGCCACTATATCCGATAACACCAAATATTTCGCCTTTCTCTATTTGTAAGTTGGCGTTATCTACAGCAGTGACATCACCGCTTTTTGCCTTATATATTTTCTTTACATTTTCTAATAAAATCATGATGCTCACCCCTTTTTTGTTTAAAAAGCGCAAGCGGCTCGTTTAAAATGTGAAGTGGATGGAGCTTCTGACGTAGAGGCGCTTTTTGCCTCATAGGAAGAAGCGAAGCCATCGAACGTTCTAGCCGCTGGAGCTGGATTTCATAAAACTTTGGATAGACTCCGCATTTTTTATTTTTCATGCGTGTAGTCCATCGTTATAGCTCCTCTTATTATTTGAATGTCCTCCGCATTCAAACGACAAAAAACCTTTCTGCTTCTAGAGAAGCAGAAAGGTTTTTATGCGTATATAACAACATTATCCCTCTCTCTCATCTCTCAAAGCATTTGCTTTGCAGGAATTGGCACCATTTCAACATAAGTTGACGGTTGCCGGGCTTCACAGGGCACAGTCCCTCCACCTCTCTTAATAAGAGAAATCAGATTAAATTTTCGTCTGATTTAAAATTTATGAAATTGTCTATATTTTATGAATTGAATTGTATCAATATCCACACGCTCTGTCAACAGAAATTTTCGTAAAAAAAGAAACTTCAGAATTTTAAGCTCCGACTGACATCGGTTTACATATATGAAACATCGATTCAACTAATAACATCGTTCGATACGTTCCAGAATATTGTACCCGTCCATCACTCATTAACTTTTGCAACCTCATATTTCCAGTCACTAATTTTTGTACATCCTCTTCCTCTAAACAAACGATTTGTTCCGTTCCTCTCGCCTCTTTCAAAAGTTCTATATAATCTCTTGAAATTTGTAACGAACAGCATTCATCTCCAAAACGAAAATTAACAGTTCTTTCTCCTTGCCTTAAAAGCGGTTCTAAATGATATTGACCATTAGCGTAATTTACAAATGATTGAAGCAAAGAATATAATTTCATCCTAAACCACATCCCTCATATCACTTTCTATTACATACCATTCCCTCTTCTTAAAGGGCAATCCTGTTACTTTCGCTCGACAAATACTGTATCTATCACGCATGTCGACATATTTCCCAAGAAATATGTCGAGGCGGCAAAAACTTTGCCGCCTACTTTAATTCCGTATATAAATATTCAACCGAATGAAATGCATATATCTTCTTCATCAGTGTCCCATTTTCAAAAATAAGTAAACACGGTACACTTTCTATCCCATACTCTTTCGCTAAATACGGGGCATAATTTAAATCTAACATTCCAATTTTCAAATCTTCAATCGTCATCTCAACGACCGTTAACATCTTCTTTGCCAATTGGCATGTTCCACACATTGGTGTATACACATATAACACTGTTTTTTCTTCATTTCCTATTAGGGCTGTAGCTTCGGCACCTGTCCAATCAATCACTTCTATCATTCCTTACCGTAAATATTCTGTATAAACGTCAATGTCTGCTCCCCATAATACATTTGCTAAATGTGAAGAAGGTGCAGTCGCCACCTCGCGATACGAGCGATCAATATAAATATGCTCTGCTTGCGGAAATTCTTTTCGGAATTGTTTCCTTAACTTTTCTCCTGCATCATCAGCATCCACTAGCACATATACGTCCTTATCAAAAAATTGATCAATGAGCTCATCCATTTTCGACAAACCAATTGTACCATTTGTACAAACAATTTCCACTGGTTCACGAATAATAGATTCAATCTTTCTTCTATCCGATTTACCTTCTACAATAATGACTTTTTCCACATAAATCATATGTCATCACCCGATCACCATATACTATACAACCTTTAACTTAGTATATAGTATATTCGTTATTTTCATGTTGTTTCCTGTTTATTTTTGCAAAAGAAAAGCGGAAGCGGCTTGCTCAGATTGTGAGGGGGATGGAGCTTCTGACGTAAAGGCGCTTTTTGCCTTGTAGGAAGAAGCGAAGCCACCGAACAATCTAGCCGCTGGAGCTGGATCACAAAGAAAAGCGGAAGCGGCTCGCTCAGAACAAGAGGGCTTTGGAACTCCTGAACTAGAGGCGCCTTTTGCCTCAAGTGAAGGAGTGAAATGACCGACTGTTCTAGCCGCTGGAGCTGGATCATAATGAAAAGCGCAAGCGGCTCGCTCAGCATGAAGCCTCCATGAAAAAAGTTTTTCAAAAACGTTCTCCTATATAATAATTAATATATATGTTTTTAAATTCATTATGTACACAACATAAAAAAGGACAGCACAAAGGCTGTCCTTTAGTCGACTATAATTAGTCTTGGTTTGTCATTTCTGCATATTTTTCTGCAGTTAATAACTTCTCAACTTGGCTTGCATCAGAAAGTTCAACTTTAACCATCCATGCACCCTCGTATGGAGATTCGTTAACTAGTTCTGGTTGGTCACTTAATTCTTCGTTTACTGCTACAACTTTACCACTTACAGGTGCGTATAATTCAGAAACTGTTTTAACAGATTCTACGCTTCCGAATGGCTCGTCAGCTTGGATTGTTGCACCTACTTCAGGAAGTTCAACGAATACGATATCGCCTAACTCACCTTGCGCAAAATGAGTAATACCGATAACAACCGCATTACCTTCTGTTTTTACCCATTCGTGTTCTTCAGAGTAACGTAAATTATTTGGAATGCTCATGACTGTACCTCCAGTGAATGTATTAATTATGTAAAAATACCTTATTGGTACTTTTTCCACACACTTTCAAACTGCTCTTCGTTAAAACCAAGTGTTACACTCGTTCCATCTGTTACAATTGGACGTTTAATCAACATGCCATCAGATGCTAAAAGCTCATACATTTCGTCTTCGCTTGCATCCTTTAACTTATCTTTTAAACCAAGTTCGCGGTAACGCATTCCACTTGTATTAAAGAATTTTTTTAATGGTAATTCACTTTTCTCATGTAAATTACGTAAATCTTCTTTTGACGGTGGATTTTCAACAATATGAATCATCTCATATGCTACATCGTTTGCCTCAAACCATTTCTTTGCTTTTTGACATGTGCCACATTTTGGATATGAATAAAATGTTACTGTCATAAATTCACCTACTTTTTTACTAACCTTTACCTTTATCATATAGAAAACATTTTATTATTTCAAACGATTATTCGCTAAACTTTTACTTATTTCGTGATAATTTTTAATAATCCTGCTAATTTTTCTTATTTTTCCGCCATTTATTAAGAAAAAATAAATATATAATTTTTTAAAAATTTTTTCTCATCCCACGCCGAACATATATCTTAAACAAACGTTTGATTAATTTCATATTTTTCTACCCCAACCTTCGGAATACGTAGATTCTTTTATACCGAACATATACCTTAAACAAACGTTTGATTAATTTCATGTTTTTCTACCCCAGCCTTTGGAATACATGAATTCTTCCATACCGAACATACCTCTTAAACAAACGTTTGATTAATTTCATGTTTTTCTATATCACCTTTGGAATACATGATTTTCTATACCGAACATATATCTTAAACAAACGTTTATCCCGCTATTTGCGGGCAGTAAGAGCCCGATTGGTGCGGGCTAATAATCAGTGGGGGATGGACAAACCCCCCACTGATTAAAGTTTCACTTTATTTAAAAAATAAGAAGCCCTTTTACAGGATCCTTCATCATCGACTTAAATAGTCCGAAATGGTTTGAAATACTACTATATACATATTATGAATACTTTCTTCTGTATTTCCACCATTCGATAAACCTACTCCCCATTGTTGCCCTTCGCCACTTCCAATATTTGCAAAACCTTGCACGTACATAGCATTTACATCTTTTCGTGCACTGTTATACTCTATCCCTTTTGTAATAAAAGTTGAATATGATTTATCTTGTAAACCAATAAAAAATACTGGTTTCTTTAGCGATGAAAATACATCTTTATACTGCTCTGTTGAGGCTTCTTGAAAGTGATCTTTCATTATTAGAAAACCATCCACTTCCTTAGCTTTCTTTTCCAATTCCTCTAACTTCACTTTTTCAAACTTTATATTTCTAAACGTATCTTTCGGCTTTTCACCAACAACTCCAATGACGAGTGCTCTCCCGTTATATTCTAATTTCTCTCCTTCTTTATCTTTTGCACACCCAGTACTCACTAGGCATAACAATATAAAAACTAAGAAATAAAATGAACGCTTCATATAGCACCCTCCCCCTCTTTTAAGTCAAGTGACAAAAATGTAAGGTGAATTCAAGAAAATGTAAGTAAAATCGATAGCCCAATTGGATTTTCTATATTATAATCAATTGAATTTATTTACATTACTAAAACATAGGAGATTATCATGAAGAAATTTAAACTTTCATCTCTTCTTCCGTTAAGTTATATACTTCTACTCGTACTCGTAAGTCCCCTTTACGATGTATTAAATAAATCTACTGTTCACGCAGTAGATGTCACAACTGTAGTAGATGATTGGATTCCATTTGTGAAAGCATTTATTATTCCTTACTTACTTTGGTTTCCATACTTATACGGTGCACTTATTTATTACTGTTTTGCTGATCGAAAGCAATATTATGTCACTTTAAGTAGTGTAATTCTTGGAAAACTTGCTTGTTTTTCGATTTATTTTTTTTGGCAGACAACTGTACCACGCCCAACCGTCGTTGGAACAGATGTATTTTCCGAACTAGTCCGCTATATTTATAGTATTGATCATCCAGTAAACTGCTTCCCAAGCATTCATGTCCTTACGACATTTGTAATTATGTTAGCTGCCTTTAAGCGCAAGGAACAGCATACTTTGGAATATTACATCCTTACTTTCTTCGGTACGCTTATTATTTTATCAACATTATTTACGAAGCAGCATGCATTTGTAGACGCCATTTCTGGAATGACGCTTGCAAGCGTACTTTACTTCGGCGTTCAGCTATTATTAGCAAAAGAAACAGTACGTGTTCCAGTAAAACAAAATCATAAAATGTAAAAAAGCAGACTGTGGCTTCAGTCTGCTTTTCTCTATATTAAGGAGATTTTCAAATTAAGATTGCGGTACAGTCATATCACCAGAATGAATACGACCTGCTTTTTTAAGAGCAATGTACAGTATATAAGAAACAGCTACTGGAATGATGATATAAGTGATTACCATCGCTGGGACAACTTCCCACCCTTGACTGGAAATTAAATTAATTGGTGCGATAAGAGAGCTTAATCCAAGACCTGCAATTTCTTTTCCTGCTTCCAGTTGGAAAATTAGTGCCGATACTGGGCCAACTATTGCACTGGCGACGACAGTTGGGACGAGAATCATTGGATTTTTAGTAATGTTCGGTAACTGCACTTTTGGAGTACAAAGTGCCTGGGCTAATATGCCACCTAAGTTATTTTCTTTCGCTGAAATAACAGAGAATCCGATAAATTGAGCAACACATCCTGCAAGTGCTGCACCGCCTGCAACACCGTCTAAGCTAAGCGCTATCGCTAACGCAGCTGATGAAGCTGGAGAGATAAGTAACAATCCCCAAACTACAGCAATCACGATAGAAGCGATAAACGGGCTACCAGCTGAACTATCTTTAATGAATGCTCCAACTGTATTTAAAACTGGGCTAATATTTTGAGCTAACCAAATACCGACTAAACCAGAACCTAATATTGCTGCAAATGGAACGAGCATCATATCTAAAGCAGTTTTTCCACTTAATCGTTTACCAATATAAACTGCTAAAGTCGCTGTTAATAATGCACCGATTGGTTCACCTGTTTTAATGATGAGACCAGCTTCAGTAATTGAAATGGAACCTGCTCCAATTGCTCCAGCTACCATTGCTGAGAAAATTACGAGTCCGTTTGCACCGAGCATAAAGGCAATCCCGGCTCCAATTGCTGGTGCCATAAGTGATTTTGCAACAACTCCGATTGTAATAAGTAATGGGATATCAACAATTCTTCCTATATTTTCGATCAGTAAACCAATTCCAAGGGATACGAAAATACCCTGTGCGATTCCGGCTGAAGCTTTAAACACACGAGACATTATATATTCCTTCATTTGTTTCACCTTCTCCTATAATTTAGTAACCAACTGTTTTCATATAATCGCGTAAAACATCGTTTGATTTTGCAAAGCGACTTTCTTCATCTTCTGATAAGTTTAGTTCTACCACTTCTCTTATACCATCTCTAGTAATAATTGCTGGTACTCCTGTACAAATATCGTATTCGCCATATTCACCATCTAAAATGGCTGAAACAGCGATAACACGGTGATCATCATTGAAAATTGAGCGAGCAATATAAGCTAAAGAATTTCCGATTCCGTAATAAGTAGTTCCTTTGCGCTTATAAATTTCCCATCCAGCTTTTGCAGTCTTCTCAACAATTTCATCTAAATCTATTTCACCTAAGCGTTCTTTTTGTTCCTCTAAAATTTGCAGAATTGATTTTCCACCAACAGTTACGTGAGACCAAGCAACCATTTGAGAATCACCATGTTCTCCTAATGAATACCCATGAATACTACGAGGATCTACATGTAACATTTCAGATAAAATTGTTCTTAAGCGAGAAGAATCTAGTGATGTACCAGTACCTATCACACGATTTCTAGGTAATCCAGATAATTTCCACACTTGATATGTAATAATATCAACTGGGTTCGATGCGAGTAAGAAAATACCATCAAATCCACTTTCCATTACGCCGCCAACAATACTTTCCATAATCTTTGCACTTGCTCCTAAAGTGTCTAAACGGCTTTGTCCAGGTTTTGGAGCTGGTCCTGCTGTAATAATTACAATGTCCATATCTTTGCAGTCTTCATAACTTCCTGCATATACTTTTGTTCTTGTATTTGTAAAGTTAATGCAGTGCGATAAATCCATCGCTTCTCCAACTGCACGTTCATGATTTATATCAATTAACAATAGCTCTTCGCAAATCCCTTGGTTTACAATGGAATACGCACAGCTTGATCCAACTAATCCAGTACCGATAATTGCAATTTTTCTTGTGTTTCTATTCATAGCAATCTCTCCTAATTGATCATGTAGTCTATTTCTTTCGTTCTTTACACCCCTAATTATAGAGGTTCTCACGATAGAAACCATGGATACTTTGTGAAATATTGAGCAAACTTTTGTCCTTTTTGTGAATTGTTATATTACATTTTCGTCATATTTGTTACAACCGGAAAAATATTTTTTATGTATTTATTGACATATACCAAACAAAAAAACGAGCGAATCCATTCGCTCGTTTCATTCATCACACTATTCCGCACTTAATTGACTTTTCAATTGCTGTACAATCATTGGATTAGCAGGTGCTGCCGGTTTGTAATAACTTTTTTGCTTTGCGTATTCATACATATTACGTTGACGGGATTCATCTTGATTACGAATTTGAATTAACGTTTGATGTAACTGTTCATTATCAGACTGAGAAATATAATTTGCATAACTTGTTAAACTTGAATTTAACCCTGCTAAATAATCATTTACCATATCTTTTTCATTCATTTCTCTCTTCCTCCTATCCTAGAAAAGTCATTAACTGCTGTTTCGTATTTCGTGCATCTTGTGCATCCTTCTCAAGCATTTGCTTTAGCTGTGGGTCCGTACAAGCCTGTGCATACTGTTCCAATTTGTTAATAATCGTCGCATGTCCACCAATTAAATGACGTAAGTTTTCAACTTCAAGCTCTGTTAAGTTTTGCATCTAACATACCCGCCTTTCTTTGTTCATTCATCATTAGTATTTGGTTCTTTTTGGATTGTATTCATTAACTTTTCCCACATATAAACAAAATAAAAGATGAATAGCTAGGCCATTCATCTTTTCTGCTAAATATTCATTCAATTTTATAAAGAAACAATCATACTTATACTCACAAGTAGGTTCCATACAATATGTAAAATGATACTAGGTACAATAGATTGTGTTTTCTTATATAACATAGCAAATACAATCCCCATAATCATTGCCGTAATCGGAAAACCACCATGAAGAATCCCAAAGATGAAGGAAGAAATAATGGTACCAACTAGAAAACTATATTTCTTTTCAAAAAATCGATACAAAATACCTCTATATAAAATTTCTTCTTTAATTGGTGTAATTATAGCAACACTTAACACATATATAATACTTTGTAGACTATTTTGAAGTCCTAAGCTCCCTAATTGATCTCGTTGCTGCTCTGCACTTTCAAAGCTAAACAACTCTAACATTACATACTGAGTTAATGCAATGATGATAAAACCTATTAATAAATACAAGTAGGTTTTCCCATTTTTTAAAACAGATACATCCCAAATGTTCTTAATAAAACGAAGCACTGGTTTATAAGCAAATAAAACAATAGTAACAACAGCTGCATCAAATAGAAGTAAATAATATCCCTCTAAATTAGCACGTAATACCTCTTCTCCAAAAATTCCAAGGGCTAAAGCAAGGAATAATCCCCCTAAGAGTGAGAACCCTAGAATGCTTGCAATCGTTACAACTAGATTTTTATATGTTATGTTATCTACTTCTCTTTCTGCATTATACGCGTCTAATACTGCTTTTTTCATACTATTCCTCCATTTGTTTTCATTACCTTAACAAAAACACTTAATACAAATATATAGATATCGTAACAAAATTTTCAAAAAGAATAATATGCAATTTTACATATCATGAAAACTTTGTATTATATAGTTTTTGAAACTAGATTACTATAGAATAATTATTAGATGGAATTCCAAAAATTTCTTATCTATCCACCATAACCCTCGCATCATATAAAATTTATTAATTAAAGGAGAAATGAACATGAAAACACATGACTTCCTTACAGAAATCCAGAAGGGCTCTGAACCTAATCCCTATCAAGACCCTATCGCATTTATTTTCGTTTGCTTTTCCTTAGCCATATACACATTTTTCAAACCTGCAAGATAATATCATTTAATGAGAAAAAGCCTACGGTTCTTTTGGAATCATATGCACTAAAAAACCTTAGAATCGCTTCTAAGGTTTCTGGCTATTCATACTCAAAACGCCATACTTATACGTAACGAAAGAATTAATAATATAACTACCAATCCGCCGGTTACTCTTGCTATAAATTTCTTTTGTTCGCCCGCACTGGAAACGGTAAATCTGAAGTATAATATGCCACCCACCGCAATAAGAATACATTCCAATATGATACTAATAGCCGGAAATCGCCACAACCCAAAACCTAGCATAGGTAAGTCTCCGAAATTCCCTGGAAGTAGCGGCAAATCAGCGCGGTGCACAAGTAAATCAAGAATCCAATGACTAGAAACTACAGCCCCAACAACAAAGCCACTCCGTTTGCCCCAAAATCTCATACCTACTATTCCTGCAACAAAGGCAATAAACAATGCCCCTATTAAAGAATGTGAATAATCTGCGTGAATGATTGCTTCACCATAACCATTACTATTAATAGGCTCAATTGTCTCTACTCCTAAAACATAAAGCGGTAAAAAAATGACATCCAATAATTGTGTGCTTAACATGAGAGCCCAAAGTGGTAGTTTAGGTGACTTTGTTTTCACTACTGCCGCTAAGCCAAAATATCCTGCAAACATTTCACTTCACATCCTTTTGTAATCTTGTCTCCAGCAAACGGCAGCCTACTATACAAAAAGCATGATCAGTAACAAATTCACGTTTTTTTGCTTCCTATTCAATCTCTCATTACATGTAATCCTTTAATAAACGTTTCCAATAATACATGTAAACTTGTATCTAAATCTAGCGGCAAACCAAATCCACCTTGCTGTTCAATCGACGCAAATCCATGACAAATACTTCTGAATCCACGTGTCGCATGAAGTGCATTCTCTCCTTCTAAGCCATACTGTTGTAAAACCTGAAGACAAAGCGTTACAATTCCGTCACCTGCTTTTCTTACTTCTTCATCTCTTAAAAAAGTTGCTTCATACAGTCCAGGATGTTTGCGTACGAATGCTACATACTCTTTTCCTAAAGCATGAATTGCTTCATCCATACATTTACCCTCGGCCGCTTCTTCCAGTCTTTTATACAGCTGTTTGATTCCGTACATACCAAGATTTTTCCGTACATCTTGTAAGCCTTTTACATGATTGTATAGCGAGGGTGAACGTACCCCTAATGTTTGCGCTAATGAAGCTAACGTTACTTCTTGTATTCCATTTGTATCTGCAATTTCGGCCGCTGTTTCTACAATTTTCTGTAATGTAAGTCCGATTCTCGGTGACATAAATTATCCCTCTTTCCTACCTTCTATATTCCGCTTAGCTTCCTTAATAGCAAGTTTTATGACAGTGCCTGGATTCTTTATCATTTTCCCATGTCCTGCCGCAAGCAAAGAAGGCTCATATTCGCTTAACTTCTCTGCACTTTGTAATGATATTTCTTTGCTCCACGTTGCCATCGCAGGGAACGGAAACCAAAATTTCATTTGACCCGAAACAGCCATACCTCCTCTTGTTTGGAATGCATCCCCGACAATAAGAGCTTTATTTCGTACATCAAGAAACGACATGGATCCTGGCGTATGTCCCGGTGTCATAATCGCAAGAAGCGATCCAACTCGGTCGCCATCTTCCAATAAAACATCAGGTACCGTTTTTACCTTTTTAGGTACACCGCCTTTTATCGGTATATTCGGTTCATCCTCTTGTAACGTCGTATCTCCTTCTAACAGCTTTGCGTCCCGCTTAGAAATATAGACTGGAACATTAGGAAGTACTTCCTTTAATGCGTCTAGTGCACCGATATGATCATCATGCGCATGTGTTAATACAATCTTAGTAATGGGTTTCCCTATGTTCTCAGCCGCCTGTAAAATACCTTTTGCGCTATATGGCAAAGCCGCATCAATTAAAGTTAAACTATCTTCTTCCTCCACAAAGTAACAATTCACAGGAAACATTCTTGGTAAAAATGACAATTGATATACCGTTTTTTCATGTATCACTCTCATATTTCCAGCTCCCTTTCCGAAAAAACTAATGCTATTAGTTTTATTATACTAATGGCATTAGTTTTATGTCACTAAAAATTTCATTTTTTCAAAAAAAAGAACAGTAGTCGTATAAACGACTACTGTTCTTTACAGGTATTAAACTGTATAACGCTCATCTTCTAAAATTTTTGCAGCGATTTCACGTTTCTTCGGAATTACGTTAAGTGGTGTGTGGCGAGTTAATTTGCGTAATGATGATAACATCATGCGCAGCATGTCGCCGTTTTCAACTGCGATAAGTGTTTCTTTCGCATCTGCTTCGATTTCGTTGAATGCTTCTTGGCAGAATACTTCAGTGTATAACACTTTTTGTTTATTCTTTTCAAGACCAGTTGTTTTAATTGCTTTTTCTGTACGAAGAAGAGCTGATTCCATTGCGTAAAGGTTGCTTACGATGTCAGCGATATTCACAAGAATTTCTTGCTCTTTATCTAATGCTTTACCGTATTTTTGAGCAGCTAATCCAGCTACCATTAAACCGATTTTCTTCGCGTTAGTTACTAAATATTTTTGAAGTGCTAATGGCTCATCGCCTACTTCTTCTGGCATCATCATCATTAACTCTTCTTGTAATTTTTGTGCTTTTTGAAGAAGTGGTAATTCACCTTTCATCGCTTTACGTAAGAACGTACCTGGTACGATTAGGCGGTTAATTTCGTTCGTTCCTTCGAAAATACGGTTAATACGAGAATCGCGGTACATTCTTTCAATCTCGTACTCTGCCATAAATCCGTAACCACCGTGAATTTGAACACCTTCATCTACTGTATAATCTAGTACTTCAGAACCGAATACTTTATTTAAAGAACACTCGATTGCATATTCAGCGATAGAAGCTGCTACTGCTTTACCGTCTTTTACTTCTTCTTCAGATAATGTGCTCATGCGGCTTTCGAATAAACCTACTGTACGATATACAGAGCTTTCAGCTGCATATGTTTTCGCTGCCATATTCGCAAGTTTCTCTTGAATTAATGGGAAGCGAGCGATTGGTTGTTTGAATTGTTGACGTTGATTTGCATATTGTGCTGAAATTTCTACTGCACGTTTCGCAGATCCAACTGTACCAACACCTAATTTATAACGGCCGATATTTAAAATGTTGAACGCGATAATATGGCCTTTACCGATTTCACCAAGTAAGTTTTCTTTCGGTACTAATGCATCTTCTAAAATTAACGTACGAGTTGAAGAACATTTAATACCCATTTTCTTTTCTTCTGGGCTTGTAGATACACCAGCATATTCTTTCTCTACGATAAATGCTGAGAAGTGCTCACCGTCTATTTTTGCGTATACGATAAATACGTCAGCAAATGCAGAGTTTGTAATCCATTGTTTTTCACCATTTAATACGTAATGCGTACCTTCTGCATTTAAACGTGCCGTTGTTTTTGCACCTAATGCGTCAGATCCTGAACCTGGCTCTGTTAATGCGTATGCCGCTAATTTTTCACCAGTTGCAAGTAATGGTAAATACTTTTTCTTTTGCTCTTCGTTACCGAATAATACGATTGGTAAAGATCCGATACCAACGTGAGCACCGTGAGTGATTGCAAAACCACCAGCGCGCGAGAATTTCTCTGCGATTAACGCTGAGCTTACTTTATCAAGACCAATTCCGCCGTACTCTTCTGGTACGTCAGCGCCTAGTAAACCAAGTTCACCCGCTTCTTTTAAAAGACGCACAGAACGATCAAATTCGTGTTGCTCTAAATATTCAAGCTCCGGAAGAACTTCATTTACGATAAAGTCCTCTGTCGTTTTTGCAATCATTTTATGCTCAGATGAAAAATCTTCTGGCGTAAACACTTGATCAATCGTAATTTCCTCTACTAAAAAGCTACCGCCTTTAACCGCATTTCCTACTGTTTTTTCCATGAAAATTTCCTCCTTTATATTTTCATAAGCCGCTTCTCTCATTTTTGGAAAGCTGACTCTCACTTTTATTTTTTATAAAGTGAAACTTTAATCAGTGGGGGTTTTGTTCCTTCCCACTGATTATTAGTTGAACCAATCGGGCGTTTACGGGCAGTTGATCTCCCGCCTACTTCTTTGCTCCAGCCGAATTTCGAAGTGGGAGTTTTACTGCCCGTTAATGCGGGATAAACCTTTGTTGCTTCCATTCTTTGCTTTAGCGCCCTCTCGTTTAGAACGAGCCGCTTATACTTTTTCAATCTAGTTCCGGTGGCTAAAACAGTCGGTCGTTTCACCCCTTCCTGTGAGGCAAAAAACGCCTCTTCGTCAGGGCTTCCAACGCCCTCCTGTTCTGAACGAGCCACCTGCACTTTTTTTATAATCCAGTTCCAGCGGCTAGAATGTTCGGTGGCTTCGCTTCTTCCTGCGAGGCAAAGAGCGCCTCTACGTCTGAAGCTCCATCCCCCTCACATTCTGAGCGAGCCGCTTCCACTTTTTTTATAGTAATTCAAACACTCCCGCTGCTCCCATTCCGCCGCCGATACACATTGTTACGATACCGAATTGTTGGTTGCGGCGTTTCATTTCGTGAATAAGAGATAGTGTTAGTTTTGCTCCTGTACAGCCAAGTGGATGTCCAAGTGCGATTGCACCGCCGTTTACGTTTACTTTTTCTTCATCTAAACCAAGTTCACGAATAACTTGGATAGATTGAGAAGCGAATGCTTCATTTAGTTCAAATAGACCGATATCAGATAGCTCTAAACCAGCTAGTTTTAATGCTTTCGGAATTGCAGCGATTGGGCCGATTCCCATTACTTCTGGTGGTACTCCAGCTACTGCGAATGAACGGAATTTTGCAAGTGGCTTCATGCCATCGCTCACTGCTTTTTCACGATCCATTAATAGTACAGATGCTGCACCGTCACTCATTTGTGAAGAGTTACCAGCCGTTACAGAACCGCGAACGTTAAATGCTGGACGTAATTTACCTAAAATGTCTAGCGTTGTCTCTGCTCTTACACCTTCGTCTTGTGCGAAAATGATTGTTTCTTCTTGCAGTTTGTTGTTTGATCCAACCGAGCGTAACGTCACATCTACAGATACTGTTTCATCAGCAAAGTTCCCTGCAGCTAATGCTTTCGCAGCACGTTGATGACTTCTTACTGCAAATGCATCTTGTTCTTCACGAGAAATTCCATATTTCACAGCAACTTGCTCTGCTGTATGTCCCATACCCATATAATATTCTGGAGCAGCTTCTACAAGGCGACTGTTCGGACGAACAACGTGCCCCATCATTGGAACTAAACTCATTGATTCCGCTCCGCCTGATAATACAGCTTCAGAGTGACCAAGCATAATGCGCTCTGCTCCGTAAGCGATACTTTGTAAACCTGAAGAACAGTAACGGTTAATTGTAATAGCTGGAACATCGTAAGAAAGTCCTGCTAATCCGCCGATATTACGAGCCATATTTAAACCTTGCTCTGCTTCTGGCATCGCACAACCGAAAATTAAATCATCGATTGGTCCTTCATAATTCGCACGCTTTAACGTTTCTTTTACTACTAACGCCCCTAGATCGTCAGGACGAACTGTTTTTAATGAACCCCTCTTTGCTTTTCCAATTGGTGTTCTTGCTCCCGCAACAATGACAGCTTCTCTCATGAACGATATCTCCCCTCGTTATTAGTTACGTAATGGTTTTCCTTTTACAAGCATGTGCTGCATTCTTGCTTGTGATTTCATCTCACTTACTAAGCTAATAAATGCTTCACGCTCTACATCTAATAAATACTGCTCATCAACTTCTGTTCCGTACGGTACTTTTCCGCCCGCAATGACATATGCCAGTTTCTTCGCAATGTGCAGATCATGTTCAGAAATGTAACCTGATAAATGCATTGCCTCTGCACCAAGTACAAGCGCTGCATATCCTGTCTCACCAACAACTGGTATCTTTTTGCGGATAGGTGCTTTATAACCTGCTTCATATAAAGAAAGTGCTTTTTGTTTCGCATCATATAGTAAGTGATCACCATTCACACTAATACCGTCTTTATCGCCTAAGAAGTTGTTCGATACAGCTTCTTGTGCTGATGTAGAAACTTTCGCCATCGCTACAGATTCGAATACTTTATTCGCAACTTTTTGTAAGTCGAATTCTACACCGTTTGCCATTTTGTTTAAGTGTTTAATGTATAACTCTTTGTTACCGCCTCCGCCAGGGATTAAGCCAACACCTACTTCTACTAAGCCCATATACGTTTCGCTAGAAGCTTGAATGCTCGCAGCTGGTAAGCAAACTTCTGTACCGCCGCCAAGCGTCATACCATATGGCGCCGCTACAACTGGCTTAGAAGAGTACTTAATTTTCGTCATTGCATCTTGGAAGTTTTTCACAACCCACTCAATTTCAAAGTAGTTGTCGTCTTGTGCTTCCATTAAGATCATTGCAAGGTTCGCACCAACGCAGAAGTTCTTCGATTGGTTTCCGATAACGAGACCTTTATAATTTTTCTCTACTTCATCAACAGCGTAGTTAATCATTTGCGTAATATCCATACCGATTGCATTGCTCTTCGAATGGAATTCTAAGCAAAGGATACCATCGCCTAAATCAATTAAGCTCGCTCCGCTATTTTTCTTTAACACACCGTTTTTCTCTTTTAACTGCTTAAGAGAAATTGCTTTTTTGTTACGTTCGATTAGCTTATATTCACCATTGTCGTAATAGTAGCTATCGCCGTTATCATGTTTATAGAAAGTAGTGAAACCTTTCTCTACCATTTCTTTCACCCAAGTAGGAACAACTGCGCCGTTTTCTTCCATCTTTTGAACAGACTTTTCAACGCCGATTGCATCCCAAATTTCGAATGGTCCTTGCTCCCATCCAAAGCCCCATTTCATCGCTTGGTCAATTGCAACAATATCGTCAGCAATTTCTTTATGAAGCTTTGCAGAGTATAAAAGAGTTGGTGTGATAATGTTCCATAACAACTCTCCTGCGCGATCTTTCGCGTATACAAGCGCTTTCAATTTATTCGCTAATCCTTTTTCTTGCTTACTTAACTCTACGGACGCAGCTTTTAATTTTTTACGCGCTCCATATTCCATCGTTTCAGGGTTTAATTCTAAAATTTCTTTTCCTTGTTTTAAGAAGAAGCCTTGACCTGTTTTGCTTCCAAGCCATTTTTTATCAAGCATGTCATGCATAAAAGCAGGTACTTTAAATACGTCGCGCTCTTCTTCTTGTACATTTTCATATACGTTATTTGCAACGTGTACGAATGTATCTAAACCAACAACATCTAATGTACGGAACGTTGCGCTCTTCGGACGACCAATTAATGGACCTGTTACAGAGTCAACTTCTCCAATGCTATAGCCACGCTTAATCATTTCTTGAAGCGTTACAAGCAATCCATACGTACCGATGCGGTTTCCAATAAAGTTTGGTGTGTCTTTTGCGATAACAACGCCTTTTCCAAGAACGTCTTCGCCAAATAGTTTCATGAAGCTTAATACTTGTGGATCAGTTTCTTTCGTCGGTATTACCTCTAGAAGTTTTAAATATCGTGGTGGGTTAAAAAAGTGTGTTCCTAAGAAGTGTTTCTGGAAGTCGTCTGAACGACCCTCTGCCATTTTTTCAACGGAAATGCCTGATGTATTTGAGCTCACAATTGAGCCTGGTTTACGAACAGCATCTACTTTTTCAAATAGTTTCTTCTTTATATCTAAGTTTTCAACTACTACTTCAATAATCCAATCTACATCAGCTAGACGCTCAAGATCATCTTCTAAGTTACCTGCTTCAATCAGTGCTAAATTTCCTTTCACTGTCAGAGGAGCTGGTTTTTGCTTTAATAGTTTTTGCACAGCCGTATTACTAAAACGATTTCTCACACTTTTATGTTCTAATGTAAGTCCCTTCGCCTCTTCTTCTTTCGTAAGCGCAGGTGGTACAATATCAAGCAATAATGTCGGAATACCAATATTAGCTAAGTGTGCCGCAATCCCTGAACCCATTACGCCTGAACCTAGAACAGCAGCCTTTTTAATTTGGAACATCCATTTCTCCCCCTATTCTTGAATGAATGCTCATTCAATTTTTCGACATAAGTCGCAATCAATGAGTGAGCCTCTACTAATAAATATATGATACAGTTTGAATTTTCGCAATATATTTATTGATAAAATTTTCTGAAATAAATATATTTCTTTCATTTGGCTATGCTATACATGTGTATTTTCTTCATTAAAATGCACTTTTCCTTTTTATAATCTGACGAAACTGGAGGAATATATATGGCAAAACTTAAGAAGAACCCTTCAAAAGCTGGAATTAGCGCAGCAAGTGTAACTGGAAATGCAGGTCCGCATAATCACGGTGTTGAAAAAGGGCGTCAAAGTAATAACCAACAATTTAAGAAGCATAATATGGGCGAAAAATAACGCTATATTTTTGGGCAGAGAACGTGGCATAATGATTAATGGCTGCTTTTTCTGCCCAATTTATTTGTACATATGGAAAACAAAAGAGGGAACGACGATGAAACGAACAATAATTATGATTGTAATGATCGCCACACTATTTACAGGGATGATTTTCTTTTCTTACGCTCACAGACAACAAGCTGTAAAAGTAGATCAGCCTAACATTACTGGGCAATACGGGATTACAATCGATGCAGACACAGGTGAAATCTTGTATGGAAAACGGGAAGATGAACGCTCTTATCCCGCTAGTATAGGGAAAATGATGACTACCTTACTCTTACTAGAGAATGTAAAAGAAGATGAAGAAATTACGGTTACAGAGAATGCGATTAAAACAGAAAGTCAAAGTGCAAAGATTAAGCTTAGCGCGGGTGAAAAGTTAAAACGTGACGAGGCATTAAAACTTATGCTTATTATTAGTGCAGACCCAATCGCTGAGTCAATCGCTGAACATATTGCGGGATCAAAAGAAAAGTTTGTGAAAATGATGAATGTTAGAGCGAAGGAACTCGGTACAAAGCATGCGACTTTCAAAAACGCAAGTGGTGCTGATGCACTTGGAAATAAAGTATCACCTTATGATATTGCTATTATTACGAAAGAAGCATTAAAGTACCCGGTTGTTTTAGAATATATGAATTCAACACGTACAACTCTACATACTTCCGAACGCTCTCCAAAAATCGCAAACTATGGACGAGAAGAACTATATGACGATCCATATGCGATTGGAAGTAAAAGCGGTTTATCAGCACTCGGAAAATACACAGTCGTAACAGTTGATGAAAAAGACGGTAAACGCGTCATTAACGTCGTGTTATCTTCTACTCGTACGCAGCTATATCCTGATACGAAGAAAATGGCGCACTACGCATTTCAGCAATTAAAATAACCAAGGAGTATTTTCTCCTTGGTTATTTTTTGATCATACCTTTTAATACGAACGCAACGTTTGCTGGACGTTCTGCTAGACGGCGCATGAAATAGCCATACCAGTCGTTTCCATAAGGCACGTAAACGCGCATTTTGTAACCTTCTTTTACTAGCTCAAGTTGACGCTCTGTACGAATACCAAATAACATTTGGAATTCAAATTGATCCCTTGGAATGTTGTGTTCTTCCGCAAATTTTTTCGTATATTCAATAATCGCTTCGTCATGTGAAGCAATTGCAGTGTAATTTCCATTTAATAAGTGCATTTTAATAATTTTTTTATAATTGTCATCTACATCTTTCTTTTCCGGGAACGCTACTTCTTCAGATTCTTTATAGGCCCCTTTTACAAGACGTAAATTAGGATTATAAGCGTTTAAATCTTCAATATCTTTTTCTGTACGATATAAGTAAGCTTGAATAACAGTACCAATATTATCGTATTCAGATTTCAATTGTTTAAAGATATCAATTGTTTTTCCGCAGCGCGTATAGTCTTCCATATCAATTGTAATAAACACACCATTTTCTTTTGCAGCTTCTAAAATACGGCGCATATTGTTCATTACGATTTCGTCAGAGATATCTAATCCCATAGAAGTCATCTTTAAAGAAAGCTGTGAATTAAGACCTTCTCTTCCAATTGCACGAATCGCTTCAATCGATTCGCTGGCCATTTCATTTGCTTCCGCTTCATTATCAACGAATTCACCTAAATAATCGATTGTTACACAAAGACCTTGCTTATTTAATGCTTTAATTGCAGCTGTCGCCAATTCAATCGTTTCCCCTGCGACGAAGCGACCTGCACCAAAGCGTAAACCGTACTTTTTAGCCAGTTTTGTTAGCGCTTTATTTTTAGATAAGAAAAGAAACGAATTTCGCATTAATTGTTCCATGTAATTCACCCCTATGACTATGATTTATCTGTTTTTTACCCCTCTTCGAAATTATATCATTGTTTAAAATTATTTGATACAAATAATTATTTAGATAATTTATAAAATACTATCAAAACATTTAAAACCCTATATCCTCGTTTATAAATATGAAGAAAATATTTTTCGACATTCAGAAAAAACGGGTTTACTAGGGAAAAAATGAGCATGCCGAAAATATTCGACATGCTCACAAAACCATTTATATTTCATGTAAATTATATAAGGATATTAATAACAAAAACTTGAGGTAACATTATCTCAAACCTTCTTACTTCTCATTTCGCTTCTCATCATTCAGCTTTTTAATATTCGTAATTAACTGTACCATCTCTTCTTTTGCATCTGGATACGTCTCATTCCAATGTTTCACTAAAGCTGGCATCGTCTTAGCCATATAAGAATAAAGTGCCCATTTCTGTACCTGCTCTTTTCGCTCTTCGTTGCTCTCTCCAAGTAATAATTCCGTGTATTTCTCTAGCAAACCGTCAAATTGCTCGTTAAACTTTTCACTCATCTTATTTCCTCCTATATGAAAAAAGCAGCGAAGATCGCTGCTTTTTCTTATAATTTTGATCGAACAGAGTTTAATTTCTTCTCCATCGTGCTTACTTTATCACGACGATCATCGATACGAATTGTTGTTGCAACACGCTGTGCACCTTTCGTATATGGAACTTCATGCATTTGTTGAATTACTTCTAAAATGACAGGAAGATCGCCTTCAATTACTGTATTCATCGGTGTTAATTGATACTTCACACGATCAGCATTTTTCTCTAGTACCTTTTGTACTTCTGCTACATATTCACTAACACTTGGATTACCTGTTCCTACTGGAATAATCGATACATCAACAATTGCCATAATAATCTTCCTCCTATAACTACTTTATATATATCCATTGTCTATTTTACCGAAATCCTCATCATTTTACTAATACATTACTCTTCTACTTTAAACTGCTCAATCAATCTTTCTAAGTCTCTCATATTCTCTGTCAAACTTCCCATCGTGTGAGCAACTTTCTCTAGATGATTAACCTGTGACTCAGTCGCTGCATTTACCTCTTCAGAAACAGCTGCACTTTCTTGACTCGTACCAGCGATTGTTTGCATAACATCTGTAATTTCTTCTTGCTCGTGACCTATATTCTGCACTTCTGCTACAATCTTCTCTACTGAAGCACTAATTGTACTTACGACTGACATGATTGTGCGGAATTCTGTCTCCGCCTCTGTCGTAACTTTATTTTGTATATCAGCAATATCTTTCAACTTACTTACAACTTCTACAACTCGCTTTACTTCTAATTGTACATCACCAATCATCGTTGCAATCTCTCCGGTTGCCTCTTTTGATTGTTCAGCTAAATTTCGAACCTCTTCAGCAACAACCGCAAATCCCTTACCTTGTTCACCTGCACGTGCTGCTTCAATCGAAGCATTTAAAGCAAGTAAATTTGTTTGATCCGAAATACCTTTTATAAGCTCTACAACATTTTGAATCGATCCAACTCTTTGCTCTAACTTACCAGACGCTTCCTCTGTATGAACAATGATAGAAGATGATTGTCCTCTCGTACGAACTAAATTCCGCATCGTATTGAGCCCCTGTTTAGATGCTTCCTCTGCTTTGCCGGTCACTCCCTTTATTTCACCAACGGAACTATTCATCTGTTCCATCGACTGTGCCATATTTTCAAGTTGTGCTGAAACTTCATCTACACTATTAGCAAGAGTAGACGCGCCTCCGCTCACATCATCCATTGCACCTGAAACTTCTCTACTAGCTGCTACAGTTTCATTCGTTAAATAATGCAGATTGTGAGTCGATTTCTGTACTGTCGATACACTATTTTTAATTTTACTTACCATTTCATTCATTTGCTCAACCATATGATTAAAGTGAATCGTAAGCGTACCAACCTCATCTTTACTTGTCACCTTCATTTGCAACGTTAAATCACCTTCCGCTACTTTTTGAACGTGATTTGTTAATAGTTGTAATGGTCTTGCTAATCTTCTTGAGAATAAATATGAAGCTAATATTCCAATTAATAAACTTATACATGCCATTATAATAACTGTATTTCTTGTTTCTACGAGTAAGTTATCAATTGACTCTTTCGGATATACAATCCCAATTTTCCATTTCATCTTATCAAACAATTGACTATAGGCTACTACATCTTTTCCACCTAATGTCGCCGCCGCAAATTTCGTTTCATCTTTATTTAAACTTTTAACAAGTGGTTCTTTCGAAACATCTTTTCCTACTTTCTCCGGGTACACAATGGCAATATTTTTATCATTTATAACAAACATTTCTCCGCCATTATTATATTGAATATTATGGAGTAGCTTTTGAATCGTTCCTAGCGATACATCCATTGCTACAACACCTAACACAGAACCATCTTGTCCGACAATGGCTTTTGAAACTCCAATACTTAACTTACCCGTCGCGATTTCATATTGTGGTTCTCCCCAAATAGTCGATTCTGTAGCTGCTTCTGACGCTTTATACCAAGGGCGACTCGTCGGATCATATCCTTCTGGAACTGTCCCACCATCTGCAAGATTTGCACTCAACGTTTTTTTATCTTTCGTCCCAATGTAGACATCTAAAATATCAGGATGATTCTTTTTAAACCTTGAAAATTCCTTTAAAATAAAACTCTCCTCTTCTGGAGTAACCCCATCTTGTAGCATGTTTTGAATATCATCATGAGATCCATAATGACCCATATCTTCTTCAATTCGCTGCATAAATGCAGTTAACTGCTCTGTCACAAGATCCATCGTATTTTCAGAATACTGGTCTAAGGAGTGCGTTTCTTTCTCTTTTTGCAATTGATACACAGCTGTACCTAATATTACAAACATCATAGAAATAAGTACCGAAAATACTACTGCAATTTTTAAACGTAAACTTCTCAACATATTCCCTCAAGCATCCCGATACGATAAACTTAACTAAATCTATACAATTCAATCAAATTTACACAAGTTAGTGCTTCATCGTGTTCTCGCAACCCCAAAGGGACGAGGGGTATAACACTCCACACGAGGCAGTATCGTTACCTCCTATTATCAAGCATTTATTTTACCCATCTTGATAAATTTATCGCAGCATTTACATCCCTATCGTGATGGCTATTGCATGAAGCACAACGCCACTCACGTATTTTTAAACTCCACTGTCCTTCTGGTTGAACTGAATGGTCGTATTTCACTCCGCAACATGAGCAAATCTTGCTTGAGGCGAACCATTTATCAGCTTTTACATACTCAATGCCATACTTCTCGCACTTGTATGATAAACATTGAAGGAAGAAGTTTAATTTTTGAAATGAAAATGCTTTCGATAGTTTTTTGTTTTTTAACAGGTTTGAGATAGGTAAGTCTTCCACAACAATCCTCATTG
>NZ_QNRN01000021.1:0-78674 GCF_003315125.1 Bacillus sp. DB-2
TGAACTTTCTCCGATCCCAATTTTCTCTCATTATACAAGAAATACCCTATAGAATAGACTTTTTTTTCAGTGTCTATTCTATAGGGTACATTTTAATATGCCCTTCCTCTTTTCCAAACTCAATTATTATAAAAATATTAATTAAGAATTCTTCACAGGTTTCTTTCTAAAGAAAATAAACGCCGCTGTCACCATTAATAACAAACCAACTACTGTGAATAAAACTGTTCCTATACCACCTGTTTGTGGGATAATCCAGCCGCTTTTATTGTTCTCTACTTGTAGCTCTATTTTTTGATGTTTTTCATCAATCTTAATCTCAATCGGATCTCTTAATTTTTGATATTGCTCTACTGCGCCATCTTCATCTATATACTTTGGTGCTTCTGTTTCAACAATTTGGTATTCACCGTAAGGGATTTCATTCCATGTAATAATACCATTATCATCCGTTACACCCTTTATTTCTGTTTTGTTTACTTTTATTACATTTCCCTTTTTATCTTGTAATTCGAACTTCGCACCTTGTAATTTAAGTTTGTTATCCTTACCATCGATTTTTTCAATTTTAATACTTCCCATTGTTGGTGTAACCACTACTTCATTAGATGGTTTTCCATCTTTTTCTGATGAAACATCATCTTTGTTTACAAAATCAAGTACTGCTTTGTTCGGAATTTCCACTCCAGATTGAACATCCCCTTTAATTTTCGCAGTAATTTGCAAGTGTAATTCTTTCCCTGTTACTTTCGAAAAATCTTCCACTGAAGCAATAACCTTTTGTCCAGCAACAATTACATTTACAATACTCTCATCAACTTTTTTACCATCAATCATTACAATTGGTGTTCCAACAACCTCTAAACGATCATCTAAAGCATCGGTTACAACATAATTTTGATACGTTTGAATATCCTCAGGAAGCAATGTTTTAATATCATACGTATACTCTGTTTCACGATTTATTCCCGCGTTCTTTGAACTGTCGTTAATCGTTTTTTCAATTGTAGGCTCTTTATAGTTCTTTACATCTTTTTCTAACTTAACTAGTTTACCAGTTTCTTTAATAGCAAAAGGATATTCTTCTTTACTTGTTAAATAACCTTTTGGAGCCTTTTCCTCTATAAAATAATAGCTTCCATACTCTAAAGAATCTACACTAATTTTACCATCTAATCCTGTTACTAGTGGAAGTGGTGTTTTTACTTGTGTGTTTGTGCCATCTTCATTTTTTTTGAATAAATGGAATTCCGCACCTGGTAACACACTGTCCCCTTCACCTTTTTTTATTAATTCTACTGAACCACGTTTCGTTTCATTCTTTGGATAAATATGAACATCGTAGTTTAAATCTTTACCGTCTGCACTTGTCATTGGAATATCAACAATAAAAGTACTCTTATCTAATTCAATATGGTCTGGACCTTTAACAGCTTTTACTTCATAACGTCCTAATGGAAGATTATTAAAGACTGCCATTCCATTTGCGTCTGTCACTTTTGTAATAACGCTATCCGTTACTTTATTAATATTTTCTTTTACTATTTTCCCATCAGAAGTTTGTTCAAATGATGCAATACGTTTAATTTCAAATGTTACATCTTTTAAAGGCTTTGCCCCCTCTGGAACACTTTGTCCTTCTTTGCCATTGCCCTCTACACCAGGCTTCGCATCCTTACCTTGCTCATACTTATGAATCGTTAAAGTACCTGTATTTTTTGATTCAGCACTAACCGTCATATTCATTAATGTCGAAAAAGCTAAAATACATATTAGAAATGTGCTAAAAATCTTTTTCATCAAATTCCACTCCCCTATTGTGTATACCATTTTTGCAAACTACTAATCTATTTCATAATTTTTCTTTTTCTAAAGAAGAAGAAAGATGTAATGAACATCAATATTCCACCAATTACATAAAAAATAATTGTTCCTATACCACCCGTTTCCGGGATAATCCATTCATTTTTATGATTTTCTATCTTTATTTTCTGTGCAGATGTTTCTTGCGTCACATCGATTTCAACTGGCTCTTTCAAAAGCATGTAGCCATTTGGGGCTTGTACTTCTTTCAGCGTATATTTCCCTACTAATAATGCATTAGAAATCGCTATACCATCTTTATTCGTTGTTAATTCAGACACTACAGTTCCAGCTTGATTTATCACTTGAAATACTGCACCTTCTAATTTGAGATTTTCATCCTTCGCATCTACTTTCTGAATCTCAATTTTCCCAAAAGATGGTGGTATGATTAATGCTTCATTCGATACAATTTTCTTTTGATCAAATAGTAACTCCGCTTTATTTCGTATACCACCCTTTGCAGTATAAGTTTCTAAAATATCCACACCCATACTCATATCTAGCTTTGATTTAATATGCATCGTATACGATTGATTCATAAGATATTCGTAACTGCCATCTCGCTTCGGTAGTTCAATTTTCACCTTTTTCGACTGCTCATCGACTTCTGGTATAACTTGTATCTCTTCACCATTTGCATTTACAAGTCTTACTTGTACTACTTTTAAAATATCTTCTAAATCATCTTGTAATACTATTTTTTCAACATTTGCTACGTCATTTCCAAAATTATAGTTTACATGCCATGTAAACTCTTCATTCTCACTTTGCAATGTTGCCTTTTCTACCTCTGTTTCATCTGCATCAGAAACTGTCTTTATAACCTTTGGTTCCTTCGCTTCCACTTTCGTTTTTACAGTTGGCTTTTCTGGTGGTAAATCTTCACCATCTGGTGTTTTCCCTTCCACAATCGCTATATTTTCTATTTCTTTTGTTTTTAGCGATTCCTTTGTAACTTTCACCTTGAAAGTTACAATTCTTTCTTCTGTATCAAGTACATCACCAAAGTTTACTTTAACTGTATTGTCCTCATATGATCCTGCATCTTCATCCACATTATCTGTCAATGAATTACCGTTCATTTTCAAACTACCTGCTATATACTCCACTCCGCTAGGAAGCTTATCAACAATGCGAACATCTTTTATGAGTCCATTTTCAACTTTATTTTGAAGTTTAATTTTATATTCAAGTTCATCATCTACGTGTACTTTTCCATCTACCCCACCAGTTACTTCTTTCTTTGATTCTAGTTGTCCATACAACCGATCAACCAATGTTTCGACTTCTGGCTTCTTTTGATCTGGTACACTAATAGATTCAACAACTGCTATATTTTTTATTTTCTTATTTGCCATTTCCTGTTTTATAACTACTTCAAACGTAATAACCTTCTCTTCTTCACTTTTAAGGTCACCGAAATGAGCAAATATCGTTCCATCTTTTATATGTGCCTGATCATCATCTTCTACATCCGTTTGTTCCTTTCCGTCTATCTTGATCGTATTCGGAACATATTCTACACCTTCAGGAAGTTTATCTGTAATTTTCACAGATTTTAAGATAAAATTTTGCACACTGTTTTTAGCTTTAACAGTATACTCTAGTTTTTCTCCTACTTTAAGAGTTCCACCATTTATATCTCTAGCTAATTTTTCTACTGCCAATTTTCCTTTTTGATCTATATCAGGTTTTCGGTCTGGTTTTACTTTTACGACTACTTTATTAGAATCATTCGCTTCAATACGACTCCCTGTTAACTTATCAATCCCTTGAACAACAGCGGTATTAGGAATTTCACTTTCTATTTTTTCTCCCTTTAATTTCGCTTTAAATTCAACAATTGTTTCAGGCGTTTTATCAGTATAAATTCCGCCTTTTGTGGCATTAGCACCTTCACCAATTCTTATTGTTAATTTTCTTGTCTTTACATCATAATCAACTTGATCATCCATCACTAACTCTGTTTGATCCCCCACGTTCGGGCCAGAAATAATCTTCACTGATCCAGGTATAAACTGTAAACGACGGTCTAAAACATCTTCAATTTTTGTATCAATTGAAGTTGAATTCGGCTCAACATTTTTTACATGTAAACGATATATAACCTCATCATCGGATTCATACTTTTCTTTCGGATTTAATACTTCCTTATTAATGACAAGCTCTGGCGCTGTTGCATTTACTGCAAAAGCTAGTGTATTTAATACATAATCATCACCAGATGTAGCAGCTTTTAATCGTATTTCTTTTTGTTCTGGTTTAATATATCCTGCTGGTAGCCTAATTAAATCTGCATCAATTCCTAAATTATTTTTATAATCTGGAGCAAAAGTACCTGGATACTTATCTCGCATATGCTCCTCATATTCAGAAATAGTCGAATTGAATATATTACCAGTTGGATTTAATTTATCCGTAACTTCTTTCCATGCATTATCTGTATGCACAAACAGTTTATCACCTTGCCAATATCTATCTCCTTGAACAGCGAAAACAGAAACTTTCGGATCTAGATCCCCAGCTTTTGAAGCGACAAAATTTTTCACTGTGAATTCTTTTTCACCAGAACCAGTTGCTCTTTTTAATCCACCATCATACACAGTAAACGCTTTTCTTGTTTTTGACTTATCCTTTGTGATAACTAACATGTACCATCCAGCAAAAGAATAGTATCCAGAATTATATGCAAGCTTTGTATTCGGATAAGGTATATTTGCTACAGTATAGCTTCCTCCTTTTGAATTAGAAGAATTTAAAAGCTCTGTAACATCTGCATAGTTAGAAAAATAAGTACCATCAATACCGAAACCATAAAGTAAGCCACCTCCGTAATACGTATTACTTGGTGATACTTGAAAGCTCTTCCCTACAGGAGTGGTCAACTTAACTGGTGCTACATACTGCTGTTGTGTTAATTCGTAACGTGTTGAACTCCAATATAATCCAGCCCACTCAATTTCAGCATCCTCCGGAACAGGAATATATGCCTTAGATGAATTTGTAGTCGTTGGGTCATCATCCACATCAATTAGTTCCCGTGTATAACCATTCGGTGTTGTCCCATAAATATATGTTATATCCGAATACAATGCCGTTTTCTTCTGAGCTTCAGTGGCTTTAATACCTAAATTCACATTACCGGTAGAATACATATCACCTTTATGAATAGATTGATAAGTTGGCGTATCAAAACCTTCTTCCTCTGTGATTTCTGCCTTTACCTCATCAATTGGACTCAAAAACTGTAACTGCGATAATAGTAAAAATAAACTCATAACAACTGCAAATGTATTTAATATTTTTCTATTTCCTTTCATCCTATTGTGCAAAGAGTTTACCTCCTTAATTACAGTTTTTTAGTATATTATTCGAATATACCTTATATGTATTATTCTAATATAAATCCCGCTATTTGTTAACAAAATATGTGATAAATTACTAATTTATACATTTTTATATAGAGATTTTTAGATTTATTAATCGTTAAATTGCGAATATAAAATAGAAACTTCATACCTTTTCTCTCATTTATGATGTTCTATATTACGGAAAGAAGTGCCATTGTCCGATTTCAAAAAACTACTTACAATTGACCAAATTATACAAGTAATAATGAGGGAACGTAATATTCAAAAGAAGAAAGCGCAAGTATGCTGGATTAAAATTTACAGCCTAAAAAGAAAAGAAGCCCCATGCTTCTTTTTATTACGTGCTAAAATAATTATTAAAGGGGGAAATTACATGGGAAATGCTCCACAAAAAACGAATCATTATTATGCAGTTATATTCACTTCAAATCTATCCAATGATACAACAGACTATAGTACCGTTGCTGAAAAAATGGAAGACCTTGCGAAACAGCAACCTGGATTTTTAGGTGTCGAAAGTGCACGTGATAATTCGGGACTCGGAATTACAATTTCTTATTGGGAGTCACTTGAAGCAATTGAAAATTGGAAAAGGAACGCCTTACATAAAGAAGCGAAAAAAAGAGGCCGTGAGCAATGGTATGAAAATTTCCACCTGCGCATCTGCCTTGTTGAGAAAGAATATAAGTTCCAGAGAGAAATCTTGTAAAGGAGTTTCATATGCCACTAACATTACTATTACTCATATTCATAATAATTCCCTTCATTTCAGCATTAGCTCTCATTTTTATGACGGTTAAAAAAGGAACTTTTCTAAACCGACCACACTTACAATCATTCATCGTATGCACTCTATTCTTTGCGAATTGGATATTATATTTAACAAATTTTTATTCATTACTACCTGAGAAAGTTAGTCAATTTATATTCCTACCCATTTGGTTTTTCCTTTGCGTTTTAGGTTTAATCGTTTTCACACGCGAATGGAAAAACAATCGTGTTTTTTCCATATCTATCGGTTTTCTTTCTTTTATTAGTCTTCTATTTGGATTATTGTTGTTAGTTCTTTCGGGAATGTAATTGTTGTAAAGAGGAGAAAACACCTCTTTACAACAATTTTTTTCGTTCCATAACTAAAGGAATTATTAAATAGAAAGCATAAGCAATAACCATCCAAATGGTAAATGATATGATCTGCTGTGAGGATAATTGTGAAAATATATTAGAAGAGTTATACAAGATGTAAGAATCTAAGGTTAAACCAATTACTGTACCACATATACCTAACTTAATAACTGCATATTTCGAAGTGTCCAGTTTTTGATATAGCCACATTACAAAGTATAAAGCTATAGCTGTTCCTAATTCGAGAAACGTCATTTGTAGAAAAAATTCATTTGAAGTGTATTCTAATAAAACTGAAGATCCGAAAACAATAAAAAATACTGAGGCAAAAAACCATATCCCAATAGAAAATAAAATAGTGAGCCACAGTTTATTATTCACTCCCATTACCTCCCTCTTGTAGCGCTATAAACTTTTCCATAAGCATGTGCAAATCACCATATACTTTATCTGTAGAAAAAGATGGATTGAATAAGGCTTGTAATGCCAGCCCATCAATTAATGCATTACATAAAATGCTACACGTTTCAGTTGAAATTTGTGATGTGATTGCATCCGCTATTTTTGTATCTAAAGCTCCTTTTAACTCTTGATTTTCATAATGTAACAGTTCGCCAATTTTTTCTTTCATCGCATCATTTTGTAGCCCACTAGCTACTAATTGAAAAAACAAATGATGATACATTGAATCTTTCACACATCTACTTTTAGCAGATTGTAAAGCATTTTCTAGCTGTACATCCTTTCCTATCTGTTCCCACGACTCTTTACAAAACGATTCAGTCACTTCAAGCAATAATTGATCCTTCGTTTTAAAATGATAATATACGGTACCTTGTGTAACTTTAGCATTTTCTGCGACTGCTTTTAACGTTAATTTTTCCATTCCATGCTCTGTAATACTTTCTTTTGCTGCTTCTAGTAACTTCTGCTTGTTCACAACATTCGGCTTTGCCATTTATATCACCACCTTTTAAGTTAGTTGAATAACTAACTTAAATTATACAGAAAAATCAGATAAAAAAGGAAGAAAAGCCAATATTCAACTTTTCTTCCTTCTATGTTTACCTTTAGATTTCACTGTCACTGATTCACAAGGTGTGTAATAAATTTGAGGTGTCGCCTTATCCACAAACATCATAAACGTAATAAAGCCGATAATAAAAAAAATAAACAACGTTAACAATATTGCTCCTATCGTTAAAAGTATCATAACACCACCCCTATATATTTCATGTTATTACACCTTTCGCTATTATATGAGCTGAATCCTTTTTAGAAAAATAAACGTAACAAAATAATTACAATGACTCCTGTTAATACTGTTCCTAATAAACTACGAGTATATATCGCTACGAAAAATGTAGGAATTGCCGCAATGATATAATCCCACTGCACTGTCTCATGCATAAATAATACTTGTGCTAAAAGTGCTGCTAATATCGCAATTGGTATGTAATTTAACCATTTTAAACCCCAGTCTGGAATTTGTAGTTTACTAAATACGAGAAGAGGTAAAATACGTGGTACGAGTGTGACAGCTCCGGCTGCTAGTAAAAGTAATAATACGTCCACTCTTACTTCCATTTTTCAATCACCACCCCGATTGTCGCAGCTAAAAGTGTTGCGATAATAACTGCTATACTATCTGGCATAAATAAGTGTGAAACGTATGCGATAATAATTGCTACAATTGCTACACTTAGATGAATGGCTAGTTTCGGTTTACTACTTATTAGCTGAAGTACAAATAATCCGATAAACATCGCTGGTAACGCATAATCCATTCCGTACGTATGAGGATCTGGTATCCACTCTCCAAAAAGCCCTCCGAGAACTGTAGCTAAAATCCAATTTAAATATGCTGTTACATTAAGTCCCATCATCCATTTCTCGCCTAAATGGCCTTTTTGTGCTGCTTGTTGCACTGCAACGCCGAAAGTTTCATCTGTAATTTGCGAACCAATTATTAAATTTTTAAAAAGAGGTATCTTGGTGAAGTAAGGTGCGAGTGCAGCACTCATTAATAAGTGACGTAAATTAACAAAGAACACAGTAAAAATAATTGCCGAAGCTGGGGCACCCGCTGCATACATACCCGCTAATATAAACTGAGCAGAACCTGCGTAAATTAATGTGGACATAAAAGCAATTTCTATGATCGAGAAACCTGCTGTTTTCGCAATAACACCAGCCGCTATACCGATGCTCAAATATCCAAATACAGTTGGTAAACAATCCTTTACACCTTGCTGAAATGAATCATCGCTCTGCAGTGTCATATGTGCTTGAGCTTTATTCACCATTATCTCCCTCCATTTCTTCTATAGTACGTTTTCCTGTTACGACATGAACTAAATCTATGTTTTCACGCCATAATGTATCTAATTTATCAGCTCCAAACTCCTTCGTAATCTCTTCCACCATAATGTCGTGCCGAACATATTCTGTAGCGACGAGAACTAAAGCTGGATCATACGTTGTAACGGCCCATGAAGTGCTATCATTTGAAAAGTTAGCAATTAATACTTCTTCCCCATCACGCGCGATAACAGTTAAATGACCACCCATTCTCTTTTCAACGACGTGAGGTGTCATATAATTATGGTGAAATGTCGCTCCTATTTTTGTTTCTGGAGCACCAAATAAAATTGAAAAAATATGTACGCCTTCCGCTTCCTTTTGATGAATGAATGGCTCAATCTCGTGCACTTGATCCTCCCATACAGAAATCCATAACTCTTCTTTTGCTCTATTAATTATATTGCATATTTCTTTCAAAACACGATCATTTGAGCGAATATGCGAAATTACATCAATTTGTCGCTCTTGTTCTAAACAATTTAATTTTCGGTCTAAAAATTCAAAGGACTTTTCAAAATCTTTTCGCATTCGATCCATTAATTCCGTAGCTGGCACTGGTACATATTTCACTGGTTCAGAAGGAACGATATGCACCGCTCCTTTATCCATCAACTTGCCAAGTACTTCATAAATCATTGAACGGGGTACGCCTGTTTGTTTACTCACTTCATAACCTGTTACTGGATAATGTTTTAATAGTCCAATATACGCTTTACATTCGTACTGGGAAAAACCTAACTTTTGTAACTCCTTTATTATTTCATCCATCGCTAACCCCTCACAATTTATATAGCTCTAATTTCAAAACGACGATTTCACTTTCCATTAGTAGTTATTGCTATACCTACTAATATAAAAAAGAAGCCTCTACAAGTCAACTGATAATTCCGAATTTTTATTCGAAATAAAAAGCCTTCTTTTGAAAGGCTTTTTGTGCATAATGAATTATTTCAGCTGTAGAGCATTTGATATATTACCCTCCAAATGCTCACGTAAAGTTGAACCTGTATACTCTTCTCTAAATACACCTGCTCTCACGAATAAAGGAATGACTTCACTAAAGAATAAATCCAATGATTTTGGAGGACCGCCTGGAATTGCAATAAATCCATCTAGTGTCCCTGCTTCAAATCTTTCCATAATTTGCTTACAAACATCTTGTGGTGTGCCAATAGCGACCCAATGAGCAGAACCAACAACTTCTGGTCGTTCTAGTATTTGCTCAACAGTTGGTTCATTTTTTATGATGAAATTCCGTAATAATTCGGCATGTGTTTTACTGCGTACAGCTTGATTTCTACTTGGTAGCATATGTTCAGTAACCTTACTTTCTAATGGCATCCCTCTAACGTCTAATCCGAGAACCATTTCGAGTAAAGCGTACCTCTTCTCTTTTGTAAGATGTTGATGAGCTTGCCTGTGCATTTCTAGTGCTTCTTCATATGAATCACCAATAAAGAAATATAAACCAGGCAATACACGTATATCATCTTGCTTTCGGCCATGCTTTTCTGCTCTTCTTCTTAAATCTTGACGAAGTTCGATTCCTGATTCTACATCTGGCATTGCGGCAAAAATCGCATCCGCAACAGAAGCAGCGAAATTCCGGCCTGACTCTGAAGCACCCGCTTGAAATAAAGGCATTTCCCCAGAAATATGTTGCGGAACATTAAGTGGACCTTTCACCTCAAAGTATTCATCACTATGCTCAATTGGCTGTACCATTTCTCTAATTACATCTGCGTTGTCTTCTTTCAAAACTTCATAAGGATGGCTCCTCCAAAGTTTTCTTACTAACTCTGTACATTCTGCCGCTTTCGCGTATCGTTCCTCAGATGGTGGCATCCCTGTCTCACCAAAGTTTTCAGCACCATCAATTGATGTGACAATGTTCCAACCTACTCGGCCGTTACTAATCCAATTTAAAGATTGTAGTTGCCTCGCTAGTATATATGGTGGATAAAATGATGTTGAAGCGGTCGTAACGACTCCAATTTTTTCTGTCGCATACGCAATAGCCGTAAACAATAATGTCGGATCTAAAATTACATTCCCCTTATTACGTGCAATTAAATCTGGATGTGCCACTAAATAATCCGCTTTAAAAACAAAATCTAACTTCGATTTTTCTGCTTGCTTCGCTAACTCTACTTGCTCATCAATTCCCGAATCAAATATACAATCTTCTTTCTTTCTAGAAATTAAACATAATCCAATACAAAGTTGTTTCTTTGTAGACATACACACCATCCCCTTATTTTTAATTTACCTAATTAAGCAATGTTGCTATCATTATGAAATTCCATTCTTATGAAAAAGGATAAAATGATATTGATAATCATTATCATTTTATGATGTAACTGTAATAAAAGCAATAATAAAAAAGACTTCCGCTATGGGAAGTCTCTTATCTCAATATTTCATTCGCTTCTTTTTCATAAATTTTATCAAACGAAGTCATGATGCGCTGCGATGCTTGAATCATTTTTTGATTCGTCATAAGGTCAGCCATTTCTTTCGTCATATCCACATTTGAATTTTCTAGCATATGATTACGTACTGCCCCTGTTCCATTCGGTAAATCAGCGAGGTTACCTTCTGCTAGTGTAAAACTTTTATTTTCACGTTGTACGAGGCGAGCGTTCGTTTCTACGTCTACTGTTTTCGTTTGCAGACGGGCAATATTATTTTGTGTTACTTCATCGTATAATGTACCGTCTGCTTGTACAGCTACCTTTGCTCCTTCTGGAATACGAATACGTTCATTATTCTCACCCATTACGAAAGCACCAGATGCTGTTTGTAAATAACGATCACTATTTAATGTAAAGCTACCGTCTCTCGTTAAAAATGTTTCATCATTTTTAGATGTAACGAAAAATGATGATGTGCCAGCCGCACCGTCGTCTAAAAAGAAATCTGTAGCACTATTTGTCATTTGTACATTTCCTTGTACTAAGTTCACATGCGTCGCAGCTGGTACGACAGCGTAATCGACCGAGCCGATATTTGTCGCCGATCCGTCTCCGCGGCGATATGTGTCTTGCACATCAAATACTTTAGACGTCATGTTTTCTGCTTTAAATCCTGTCGTTTGGGCATTTGCGACGTTATTCGAATGAACATTAATATGCTGCATGTAATTCATCATACCCATAGAACCTATATAAAGACCGTTCATACTCGTTTGAATAAGGCAAGTGCCTTATTCTTCACCTCTTTTCTTACGATGTTTGTAACATTTGTTTTGCTAAATGTTCAGCTGTAGCGATATGTATATGTTGCTTCACGTCTTGTCCATCTGTCATTAATACAATTGGAGCTGATGATACAGCTGGAATTTTCAACAATTCACCGCTACTCGCTGTTTCATCAAATTTCGTAAACACGATACCATCAATATGAATATCTTTAAAGTTCGTAATGATTTCAATCATGTCTTTACTTTTCATAGAAGCTGATAATGTTAAACAAATATAATCTGGCTCTACTTGTCCCATCGTCTCAATCATTTCTTCAACCGTTTCTGACGTACGATAATTCTTCCCGGCTGTATCTATTAATATATAATCGACGCGCGCTTCTTCTTTAAAATAACTGAGTGCCCTTGTCATAGCTGCTTCATCTCGCACAGCGATTACTTCTGACCCAATTGTTTTTACGTAATCTTGTAATTGCTGCACTGTTCCAATGCGAGAGTGGTCCGTCGTAATAAAACCAACTGTTTTTCTCTTAGCGTGAAACTGCCATGCCATTTTCGCAAGTGTCGTCGTTTTTCCAACGCCAGTTGGACCTATTAATGCAATCGTTTGTACTTCTTTTTCAAATACGTTTTCAGTATTGAAATGAGATCTCATATCTTCCAATATGTATCCGATGACTTCCTCTTCTGTAATCATCGTTGCATTCTCAAACTTCACTTTTAATTTTTCAGCATATGCATGAATGAAATATTGTTCCACATCGTTTTGTTCTAACATCCGAATTACTTTTTGAATAATAAATGGCACAGATTCCTGCTTTTCTTTTTTAACAACTACTTCTTCTTTCTTTACAGGAACAGCTTGTTTCACAGCAGGCTGTTTTTTCGTTACTTTCGTCGCCTCCGTATGTTTCACAACGACAATCCCTTTTTCAAACAGTTGTAATAGTTTCTCTTTTTTTCTTGCCCATTCTTCACTATTTCCTGTTTGCATCGCTGCGTACGGCATAGAAGTCGTTACGTTTTCTAAATTGTGCAGTACCGATTGAATTCCATTTGCCTTCACAATTTCTTCTGAAGGTTCATTTACAACATCCATTAATTGTTCATGAAATTGAGTTACGCCTTCGTTACTTTCTTCCTGTTTATCTTCAGGAAAAGCGACTAACATTTCATAATTCTTCTTCCAAAAAAACGGGATGTTTCGTTTTACACTTTCATCGACAACGTAGTAATAATCTGTACCATATTGGTCAAATAACTTTCGATACAATTCATTTTTCGAAGCTGCTTTTATTCGCATTAACGCTTCTTTTTTTTCTGTACTTTCCATTACTTCACCTCCTACTATTCAATATAAGCAATTTGATCTACAACAATTTCTGGTGCCAATTCACTAATACATAATACTTTAGCTTCTATTTGATAACGTTCAAGAAGTCTCACAATCGCAAACCTGAAATCTTTTCTGCGTGTTAATAATACTGGCTCTCTTCCCATTAAACGAGCTTGTTTGAAAACGCGTTGTACTTGCTCTACTACTCGCGTTTCTAAATCTAAATCCCAGTTTAATAAATAGCCTTGGTATGAATTATTAACAACATCTGCATCTAACTCGATTGAATCAGCGAAAAGTGCTGCATAAATTTTCCCATCAGGATTTTTCGCACTCTCACAAATAACTTTTGAAATACATTCACGTACAAATGCAGTGACACCATCAACATGGTTTTGATAAATTTCTTTCCCGTCAATAATACCTTCAATAATTGTCGGTAAATCACGAATTGAAATTCCTTCTTTTAGCAGTTGTTTAATAACATTTTGCACGAGTGATAAATCAATTTCTTTCTTCTTAATCTCTTCTAATAAAACGCCATTATCAGTTTCAAGCGAGTGAATCAAGTCTTTCACATGTTGACGCTGAATTAACTCATGAAGATTACGTCTAACGACAACATCTAAATGCGTAATTAATATGCTGAGTGGCTCTAACACTTGATAGCCTTTCATTTGTGCATCTTGTACCATATGCTCCAAAATCCAATATCCATCTTCGCCGAAAATTGGATCTTTCGCTGGCTCTGCATCTAAATCAGCCATTACGTTCGGTGTTTTCAGTGCTAATAAATAACCTGATTTTAAAACACCTTCAGCCGCCTTCGCACCTTTAATACGAATAATGTAACGTCCGCGTGGTCTAAAGCTCGTATTATCTTTAAAGTTAATTCCAGGAACGTTAATACCAAGGTCGGTAATAATCGACTTCCTCATTAGAACAACTTTATCACGAGCTGTTTCCCCGTTAATCTTCTGCTTTACAAGTGCCGCTAAATCTAAACCGAGCTCTACGATAATTGGATATTTATCTGTAAAGACTCCGAATGAATCTTCCACTTGCTGTAATTGCTCATCCTCGCCTTGAATCATTTCTAATTCTTTTTGAAGCTCGTCTTCTTTTTCTTTCTTTATTCGCTTTTTATTGCGAATTCCTAAGAAGATAATTGTTCCACCAACGAGAGCAAATGGTAGAAATGGTAGCGGGGTAAAAACACCCATTGCGATAAATAAACCACCGAGTGCATATACAACAACTTCATGCGCTAATAACTCTTTAAAGATTCCTTCAGTTACTGTATCTGCTGAACCGTCAAATACACGCGTTACGATAATACCTGTTGAAATCGCAAGCATTAACGAACCGATTTGGTTTACAATTCCGTCACCGACAGTTAACTGTGTATAGTGAATAGCCGCATCTGCAAAGCTCATTCCTTGTTGCATCATACCGACAATTAAACCGAAAATAATGTTTACGAATAAAATGACAATCCCGAAAATAACGTCCCCTTTAATGAACTTTCCGGCACCATCCATCGCTCCGTAAAACTCTGTTTCCATATTTAATTTTTTTCGTTTCGCCTGTGCATCTTTTTCTGTAATAAGACGCTGATTCAAGTCAGCATCGATAGACATTTGTTTCCCTGGTAAAGAATCAAGTGTAAAACGAGCTGCTACTTCAGCTGTACGAGACGCACCGTTTGCAACGATAAACTGGAATATGATTAAAACTATAAAAATAACGATACCAATTAATAAGTTCCCGCCAATTACGAACTGACCGAACTCTTCAATAACATGACCCGCATTTCCGTCTGTTAAAATCGCTCGCGTCGTCGAAACGTTAATCGATACGCGGAAAATCCCGATTAATAACAACAT
The DNA here is from genome assembly GCF_003315125.1 of Bacillus sp. DB-2. Taxonomy (NCBI): domain Bacteria; kingdom Bacillati; phylum Bacillota; class Bacilli; order Caryophanales; family Bacillaceae; genus Bacillus; species Bacillus sp. DB-2. The sequence continues at coordinate 15,151 of NZ_QNRN01000021.1, forward strand.
CGTCGGAAATGACTTTAATTCATCCCACTCGTTAATACTTGTAGCTCGCATATAAATAAGCACTGACATACTTAGTAGAAAAACGATAACGATATCAAGTATAAATGGTGGAAGTGGAATTAAGAGCGCCACAACGAATGACGCTGCTAAAAAGATAGAAAAATAGGTTCTTGCAGAATCCATCTTAAACAAAGAGATCCCCTCCAAACGCGCTATTATACTTCAAGTTCGTTCGTTTGAATTAAATAGCGCATAACTTCAATTACAGCTACGTATAAATCTTCTGGAATCGTCTCGTCTTCCTCAACTTGATAATATAAAGAACGAGCAAGCGGACGGTTTTCCACCATTGGTATTTCTTGTTCACGGGCAAGCGTTCGTATATATAATGCGAGCTCATCTTCCCCTTTTGCAACGACAATAGGCGCTGCATCAACTTGTTTATTGTAACGAAGCACAACTGAAATGTGCGTCGGGTTGTTCACAATAAACGTTGCACCATCCATCTTCTTCGCAATTGTCCCTTGCAAGATGGCATGCATAAAGTTTTTTCGTTTCCCCTTTACTTGCGGGTCCCCTTCATTATCTTTATGCTCTTGTTTCACTTCTTCTTTTTTCATTTTAATATCTTGTTCGTACTCCCATTTTTGATAAATGAAATCAATAATAGAAAGAACGATTAAAATAATTAAAATGGCTAGAAAGATAAATTTAATTTGGCTAATAATTTCAGTAAGTGACGCTGTCCAGTTAAATCCAATCATACTAACAATCTTCTCTAAATTCTTTTTAAAGAGAACGTACGAAACGTAACCGATTAATCCCATATAAAATAGTGATTTCAAAATATCTACTAAACTTTTACGACTAAACAATCTCGTAAAATAGTTTTTCGGATTAATACGTGATGCTTTCGGCTTAAGTACTTTAGAAGAAAATAAGAAACCGACTTGAATCATATAATTGAACAAATGAAAAGCATATACAAGTATTAATATAGGAGCCGATACTTTCAGAAGTAATATGCCCATTAAATAAAAATACTCGGTCGAATCTGTATTTTTTCCAATTTGATCAAACAGTACCGCTACGGAATGTGCGATCTCATAACCGAGCCAATCTCCGAAAAAGTAAACGACAACTGCTAATACAAGAATGGAAAATAAATTATTTAAATCTTTACTCCGGGCGATATTCCCTTCTTCACGCGATTTTTTACGCTTCTGCGGGGTGGCCTTTTCTGTTTTATTATCCTTTGCCATGCGCGTCCCCCTACTTCGTTAAGAAAAAGTTAAATAGTTTCGTATACTCTTCCAGTAATACGTCTGTCATATTTTTAAACACATAACCGAGCATCGGTACACTCATCGCAATAAACAAAATACCACACGTTATTTTAATTACGTACGCATTCATAAAAACGTTTAATTGCGGTGCGTTTTTTGCGATTAAAATAAGGACGAAGTTAATGATGAATAAGCTCCCCATAAGCGGCAAAGCAATTTCGACCGCTGATGTAATTGCAAATAATAACGTTGCGAGTAAACTATCTAAAAAACTAGTCGTCAACAATTTTGAAATCGCCTCTGTATATTGAAACGACTTTAAAATCGTGGCAACGAAATAGTTAATGCCGCCAAGTGAAATGAAAATAATAAGAAAAAATATATCAAAAATTGTTGATAGTAAAGTAGACTGTGATCCTGCATTTACATCAAATAAACTTGCCTGTGATAAACCGATATCAAAGTCTAAAATATGCCCTGCCATTTTCGGAATGTTCCACAGCATCTCTACAATTTTTGAAAGTGATAACCCAATCACAATTTGCGTTCCTGCATAAGCTGCTACATCCCAAACTGTCTTTATGTGAGAGACATCCACTTGATCTGCCACTGTAATCGAAAGAGCGAGTCCAAATGTAACCTTTGCCATCGCCGGAATTGATCGGCCTGAGAAAAACGGTAGAAAATATAAAAATGAAGTAATGCGACAAAACGCAAAAAACGTAGCCGCCCATAATTCCATATTCATTTCAGTTCACCTATCTTAGTACGAACGCAATAGCGATGGGATTTTATCAAATAAATCTAAAATAAGCATCGTTAACTCTTGAAACATCCACGGACCTAAAATGATAATAACGAGCACAATACTCGCCATTTTCGGTAAAAACGTCAGCGTTTGCTCTTGAATTTGCATCATCGCCATAATAACCGCGATAATAATAACGACAATCATACTTACAACGGCAATCGGCATTAAAATCATAACCCCTTTATAAAAAAAGGTTTGAAAAATATCTATAATTGGTGACGTATTCATTTATATGACTCCTATCACATAGCATCAAACGCTTCAGGCGACCGTCTTAAACATAATATCGACGATTTTTGTATATCCACCTAAATATACGAAAACGAGTATTTTAAATGGTAAACTTAAAATCATCGGCGGTACCATCATCATCCCAAGGTACATTAAAAGTGTACTAATAATTAAATCAATAAAGACAAACGCTAAATAAATGAACATCCCTGTAAGTAAACCTTTTTGAATTTGCGTTAACGTAAAGGATGGCACAAGCGTAAACAGTGAAAGATCCTTTAAATCTTTCGGCAACTCTTCTCCGCGCACTTTCAGCATCATTTTCAAATCATGCTTATACGTATGCTTTGACATATAATCTTTCATAATCGGAGCTGTCGTTTCCGCAGCTTGACTTACTGTTATTTTTTCTTTCGTCATCGGGTCCCACACATCACTCTTTAATTGACCAAGTACTGGCTGCATTGTAAACAGCGATAAAAATAATGCGAGTCCAACAAGCACTTGGTTCGGTGGTAAATTCATAACCCCAAGCCCTTGACGAGTAATCCCAAGAACAATCATAAAATAAGTAAAATGCGTAAATAAAAGAACGATAGAAGAAGATAATGATAGAAGGGTAACGAGCGCGAATAGTTGTACACTTGAATTACTCGTAAACTCTTTTCCATTTTCGAAATTAATAAAGCCGTTCGGGGCCGCATACGCTGGATTTACAAAAACAAATGAAAAAATAATAGAAAATGCGAAAATAACGGCAAATAACGATAACTGTTTCTTTATTCTCATGATGGATCCTCTACTTTTTTCGTTTCACTCTTCACCGCGTCTTCTAACGCTTGTTGAAACTGATTTCCTGTTCCTGTTAACTGCACAGATTGTACACCGTTATTACTAATAACAGTGAACACTTGCTTTCCGTCCACTTCAAATAAAAAGGCGCTCGTTTGATGATTTAAATAAACACCGTCTTTCACTTGAATGTGTCCATTTTCACCTTGCTTAAAAAACTGCTGTTTGCGCGTCTTTTTTGTCATATAATATGCACCATAGCCGAGCGCACCAAACAGTAAAACGACTTGAAATAAGGTCGTCATATACGACATATGACTCCTCCTCTACTCTTTATCCTGCATTTGATTTTGTGCCTTCATTAGCGCTGCATGTTTCTTATCAGCTTCAATTTCAGAAATAATAATGCCAAACTTCTCGTCCATTACGATTGCCTCACCAATACCGACTTTCATATCACTTAAATATACATCTACTTTATGTCCTAAATTTTTCTCTACTTCAAGAACATCGCCAACTTTTAACTGCTTCACATCACCAAGCGTAATAGATGACTTCCCAAGCTTTACTCCAAGTTCAATCGAAATGTCTGAAACGGTATCAATATGTGCCTTCCCCGATTCATTTCGCTTCCCTGCAAATTCTTCTAATCCCATTAATGACACAGGAGATACTTCATGCTTCATATGGATCCTCCTACTCTATAAAACTTTTAAATAGGAGCGCCTTACGCGTTCCATCTTTCCCGATAAAACAATTAAATTTATGCTTTCCATCTACATAACCACGTAGTTGGTCTGAAACCTTTGTATGAAGCGGAATAATATCGCCTTCTTCAATTTGCTCAATCTCGCCCATTGTCATCTTCTGCTCACCAATTGCAACATGGACAGGTTTATACACTTGATTTACTTTCACTTCTACTTCAGACGTATACTTTTTACGCTTATCCGAAGAATGTTCGACAATATTTTCAGACGTTAACTTATCCATAATTTCTTCAACAGATAAGAACGGAATACCGATACGAACTGTCGTATTCCAAAACTCCGTTTTCATATTTACATTCAGTAATGAAATAATATCGCTTGCCGTTGTAATCTTCAGCGCATTCGGATCTGTCTCCGTCGTTACAAACTTCGGTTCAATCGCAACAACGCTTTCAAATGATTGCTCTAAATTTTTACAAAGAAGCAAGAATATATTATCAAGCGTTAAAAACTCAAACGCCGTTAACGGTCTACGCATCGTAAAATTACGCTTACTATCTCCACCAAGCCAGCATTCATGAATATATATAACGAACGCTAAATCAATCTCAATAACAATTTCTCCAAGCTCTGGTAAACCTAGATCTATCACGCAATATAAATAATAATCTTTCGGCATTTTCTCTACATACTCACTCGTAAATGGAACTTGCTCAACCGTTGAAGGCTCTAGTTCAATTGGAATACGCATACGAGCTGACAACGTCTGTGACGTCTGCTTTCCAAATGTAGACGCAATCGCCTGCAAACTACGTAAATGTTCAACACCAAACTTCTCTGGTCTATTAAAATCATACTCTTGAAATTTATCTTGCTTCCCTGCTTCTTGTGCGAAAGCTGGCATTTCCTCGCCTTCATTCACCGCCTTCAGCAGGGCATCAATTTGCTCTTGGCTTAATTTATCGCTACTCATGACAATCCCCTTCCCTACCTTTTCAATTCAACGATTTCAACGTACATTTTCCCATTCTTCGTCAAAATCTTTCCGGTTCCAATCTCTTCATTCTCAAGCATAAGACGCACCGTATTTTTCGTTGAATTTTCAAGACGATACAATGTACCTTTCGTAATATGAAGCAGATCTTCAATTTTCTTTTTCGTATTTCCGATTTCAAAATAAATTGTTAACGGAATATCATCTTGTAATTTCAAATCTAGCCAACTCCCATATCATGTTCACAAAAATTTCATGTTCTCTATTTATATAATGAAATTTTCTATTTCGAAACGTCTATATTCAATATTTTCTTTATATATCCTTGCGTTTCTTTAAATGGCGGTACGCCTCCGTACTTTCTCACATTACCAGGACCAGCATTATAAGAAGCAAGCGCTAGTACGAGATCACCGTTATTTTTCTTTAAATAACCGCTTAACTCTTTCACACCGCCTTCAATACTTTCAGCTGGTGAAAATGGATTTTTTATACCCATCTCTTTCACATTTGCTGGCATAAGCTGCATAAGCCCCATCGCTCCTGCATGTGACACCGTTTTCGGATTAAAATTAGACTCTACTTCAATCATTTTTTGAATTAACATTTTCGGAATTCCATATGTATTACTTACGCGATCAATAATATCCTCATACTTACCTTCATTTGAAGAACGTATTTTCTGAATATTATATTTATTCGTTAATCCCCACGTATCAGCAGACTCATTTTTCGTTTCTGGGAAACGTCGCTCAAACTCTTTTTGCGCGACTTGCACTTCATCCACTTTCTTCGTTTCAGCTTTCTCCTCAGGCTTACTCGTTTCCTCTACTTTATTAATAGGTTCTTCCGGTTTATTAACAACCGTTTCTATTTTCGTAGATTGTACCGGCTGACTCATATCTTCTACTTTTGCCATTTGCGGAGTAACCTTCGTCTCCTTCGCAGGTTCACTCTGCAATTGATCTTGAAAACGACTACTAACGAACGCCTGCGGACTACTTAACTTTTGTTGCATTTGTCCTTTTTTATATGCAAGAACCTCTTTTACTATATTTCCAACTACCATAATATCACCTTTTCGGTAAACAAAGATAATCTAATATTAGAGTTTTTTAAAAAAGTTTGCAATAATCCTTTTAATAATATTTTAATAAAAAATGAATATATTGTTAAACTGTTATTTTTTTATATTTATTAATTCGAATTTTTAGTTGACACCCGTTATAGCAAGGCTTACAATAAATCTCGAAATCGATTTTTTCGCATATTACCGTTTTTCGATTTGCAGAAAAGTCAATATAAAAAAATGGGGGTTCTTAACATGAGAATTAATACAAACATTAATAGCATGCGTACTCAAGAGTACATGCGCCAAAACCAAGCAAAAATGAGCAACGCTATGGACCGTTTATCAAGCGGTAAACGTATCAACAACGCTTCTGACGATGCAGCAGGTCTTGCAATCGCAACTCGTATGCGTTCACGTGAAAGTGGCTTAAACGTTGCAGCAAACAACACACAGGACGGTATGTCATTAATCCGTACAGCTGACTCAGCGATGAATTCAGTATCAAACATCTTACTTCGTATGCGCGATTTAGCAAACCAAGCGGCTAACGAAACAAATACGAAAGACAACGCTTTGGCTTTAAACAAAGAATTTACTCAATTAAAAGAACAAATTACTTATATCGCTGAAAACACACAATTTAATGACAAAAACTTATTAAAAGATGATAGTATCGTTAAAATCCAAACACTTGATTCTAATGATCCTAATAAACAAATTAACATTGACTTAAAAGGTGTTACACTTGATAAATTAAAGATTAATGACTTAAACCTTGGATCTGAAGCCCTAACACAAAAAGATTTAGATCTTGTAACTGCAGCTATGGAGCGTCTAAAATCACCAAGTAAAACAGAGACAGTTAGAGACAATGATGTTCAAGCAGCTAAAGAAGCATTTGATAAAGTAAAAGGCTTTATTACAGATAAAGCTCAACTTACAGATGTTGAAAATGCCATTGCATCATATGCTACCGCAGCAGATAAAGACGCAGCAGCTAAAGCGATTCAAACTACTTTTGAGGCTGCTAAAACACTTCCTGCAGCTGGAGCAGCTACAGGTGCAAGCCCATTAGATGCAGTTAAAAAAATTGATGATGCATTAACAATGGTAGCTTCTAATCGTGCGACTCTAGGTGCTACATTAAATCGTCTTGACTTTAACGTAAACAACCTGAAGAGCCAATCTGCTAGCATGGCTGCAGCAGCTTCTCAAATCGAAGACGCTGACATGGCGAAAGAAATGTCTGAAATGACTAAGTTCAAAATCTTGAACGAAGCTGGTATTAGCATGCTTTCTCAAGCAAACCAAACTCCACAAATGGTTTCTAAATTATTACAATAAGCCATTTGAATTAGTTTCATGAAAGAACCTCTCTATTTATCAAGAGGTTCTTTTTTTCTATATAGATAGATGAATCGTAATGAATTTCCTTTTTTTACTTAGATAGAAACTCCAGCCATGCTTAGAATCAGGTCGTGTCTACTTTCCCCTCCTCTAGTAAAAGCCTAATCAAACTTCCATTTTTGTTTTCATATCCTTTTAATAAATTTAAAACAATGACTATATCGATTTATAAAGAGGATATTCGTCGGTCATAGTATACGAATGAAAGAATGCGTATTTAATTGTTCTTAACATAGTTTCATAAGCGCATCCAATTCCATAAATCGTTTCTAACTCACTACCAACCGTAAACACTTCATAATTATTGTAATCATTCATAAAAGACAAAAGAAAAATACATATACACTATGTATCTCTCTTCTTATTTTATATACTAGTCTTCATAATAAATAATATCCTCCGCTAAAGACGCAAAAATCTCCCCAACGAGCGAGTCTTCATCATACACACATGATCTATTTTCTTCACGCTTCGCAAACGGTATTTGAACGATTACTTCTGTTTGCAGTTGTTCTGCTAACATTTCACCGCCACCTCTTCCGAAGAGATAGTTTCTTGAGCCGTCTTGTTCTTCGTAATATGCCATGTTTTCAACGATACCTAAAATGTCGTGTTTCGTATGCTTTGCCATGACTCCTACTCTAGATGCAACAAATGAAGCTACGTTATGAGGCGTCGTAACGATAATTTCCTTCGCTTGTGGAATCATTGCAGCGACATCTATCGCAACGTCTCCTGTTCCAGGTGGTAAATCAAGAAGAAGATAGTCTAGTTCTCCCCAGTGCGTGTTCACAAGGAAGTTTTGAATCCATTTGTTTAACATCGGTCCGCGCCACATAACTGGGTTATTTCCTTCTGTGAAGAATCCCATCGACATAATTTTAACACCGTGACTAACGACTGGAATTGCTGTTTGATCAATCATTGTTGGTTTTTCATTCGTTTCCATCATAGCTGGGATGCTAAATCCATATATGTCTGCATCTAAAATCCCAACCTTTTTCCCCATACGAGCTAACGCAGTAGCAAGGTTAATCGTCACAGTTGATTTACCGACTCCCCCTTTTCCACTCGTTACAGTAATAAAACGTACTCCTGAATCAGGTCGAAGCATACTAGGCATGCCTGTTTCTGTTCTAGCTTCTTTCTTTAAAGACGCTGTTAATACCGCGCGTTCTTCTGGTGTCATTGAGCCAAATGTTAAGGAAACTTTCGATGCTCCAATGTTTCGAAGTGAGTCTTCAATATCTTGTTGAATTTTTGCTTTCAACGGACAACCTTGAATTGTTAAAACTACTTCTAGCCCAACCTCTGTACCATCAATTTGTATATTTCTTACCATGTTTAATTCCACAATACTTTTGTGTAATTCTGGATCTTCTACATGGCTTAAAGCGTTCATAATCTGTTCGTGAGTAATCATCATTCACATTCCTTCCATTGTAATTATTTTATCTTGTGAAAAAAGTCTCCGCTTTTCCCACCCGTTTTTTGTACTAAATATGTTTCTTTCATAACCATCGTTTTATCAACAGCTTTGCACATATCGTAAAAAGTAAGAGCTGCAATCGATACAGCAGTTAATGCTTCCATTTCTACACCTGTTTTACCGCTGCATTTTACTGTAGCTCGTATCATTAACTCATACCCATCAGTTTTCTTTTCATAATGGAACGTAAAATCTGTCCCTTGTATTAATATCGGATGACACATCGGAATAATATCGGCTGTTTTTTTAGCACCGATTATGCCAGCAACTTGCGCTACTTGGAGCGGGTCTCCTTTTTTCAATCCACCACTTTGAATTTCCTCAAATAATTCATTTGATAAAGAAATCGTACTTTGCGCAACAGCTGTACGTGTTGAAATATCTTTTTGAGAGATATCAACCATTTTGGCTCTGCCCTCTTCATTCCAGTGCGAAAATTCACCCATAATGATCCTCCTTAACGTATGAAAATTTTGATACTCGAATAGAAAAAATTAACCTCCACTTACAGGCGGGATAAACGCGACAGTATCTCCAGCTCTTACAATATTTTCGTCCGTTACAAATTCTTCATTGATTGCTACCATAACTTTTTCTAGCGTCTGTAAGTGATAGTTTTCTTTCAACCATTTTTTCAATTGATGAACGTTCATCTCTCGTTTTTCTATTATTGCTAACCTCTCTGACCCGACTTCTTCTCGCAAATTTGCGAACAGTAAAATTGTAATCATTTTCTCATTCTTCTTTCTTTGGCTTTCCTTCTGGATACGGAGTATTTTCAAGTTGATCTCCAATCCATTCCGTTCCATCTTCCCAAAATTCTTTTTTCCAAATTGGGACGATTCTCTTTATACGTTCAATTGCGTATTCATTCGCTTCGTACGCTACTTTACGATGCGGTGACGATACTGCAATGACAACGGCGATATCCATTATTTCTAATCGTCCTACTCGGTGCGTGATTGCTATTTTCGCATCCGGCCACTTTTTCTTAATTTCTTCTCCAATTGCAGTAAGCTTTTTTACTGCCATCGGTTTATATGCTTCATACTCAAGATGTAACGTTCGTTTTCCTTTCGTTAATTCTCTAACCGTTCCTATAAAAGTTGTAATTGCTCCTGTTTCTCGTCTTGCTACTTTATTCGTTACTTCTTCAACTACAATCGGATTATCGACAATTTCAAATCGTGCTTGTCCCATCAAAACCTCTCCCCACTTTACGGAATGTCCAAGGCCATTCACTACCTTCGTTATCTTCTAATAAAAGAATGTCTACAAACATCCCTTTCTTATATCCTCTCGTTCCGCCTAGCAATACGATAAAAACGTTTGATTCTGCTAATGAAGAAACGGAACTAGATTTATCAAATCCTGATGGATAAGCGATTAGTTGTCCTTCGTTATACTGAAGCTTACCTCGTACAAATCTTGTAAATGGATTCGGTTTTAGAAAATCTTCTCCGAGCATTGATTTTTCTCGTTTTACATGTGGTTTTTCGCTAAACATATACGCACGAATGCTAGGTTTTACGAATAATTCAAAACCTACATAGCAAGCAGATGGATTACCTGATAATCCAAATAATAATTTTCCGTTTAATTGCGCTACAGTCGTGACGCTACCCGGTCGCATAGCAACTTTATTAAAGAGAACTGATGCACCTAATTTTTCATATATTGCTGGCAAATAGTCATAGTCCCCTACTGAAACACCACCAGTTGTAATTAACATATCAACTTCGCTTAACGCTCTTTTCACTGCTTCGTAGCACGTATGAAAATCGTCACTAAACTTCCCAAAGTATTTTACTCTTCCACCTGCTCTTCGAATTTGAGACGATACCATATACGTATTACTATTTCGAATTCTCCCAGGCTGTAGTTCTTCAGTTACATCGAGAAGCTCACTCCCAGTCGCTAATAGTCCAATGACAGGCTTTTTCGCTACTGGCACTTCACTATAACCGAATGTAGCAAGAAGAGCAGAAATACCTGGATTAATGTAACAACCCCTTTTTGCGAGAACGGTTCCTTTACGTGCATCTTCACCTTGAAAGGATATATTGTCCCCTTCTTTAAATGAGCGCCTCACTTCCATATAGCTTTTTCCGATATTCTCATATTGACGATGACGAGTCAGTTCTAGCATGACGACCACATTACATCCTTTCGGAATTTGTGCCCCTGTCATAATTCGAACTGCTTGAAACGCTCCTACTTCTGTAGGAAATACGGAACCTGCTCCAATTTCACCAATTACTTCAAATACGATCGGATTCTCACGACTTGCTCGCAAAGTATCTTCTGCCCTAATAGCAAATCCATCATATGGCGAGCGATTGAAAGAAGGCACATCGTGATCCGCCACTAAATCTTCTGCTAACGTACGCCCATATGCTAATTCCAGTGGTACTAGTTCTTTTACACCACAATTAGCAAATGCCATCACTTTACGAACAGCCTCTTCAACTGTAATCGGTACTCTTCTTTCCATCATTACCAATCCCTCTCTATTATCCTAATAACCGATAGTATAGTTGTTTCGCTTTTTGAATTTCATTCGTGCCATGAATAAATACACGACCATCATGAAAAATGACGATCCGATACTCTTCTAATTGGCAAGAGAGCAAATACGGATTCCGATCAACTTTCCCGTGGTTCTTTAATACTTTTTCTAACTCATCAAAGTTGTAATGTCTATTATGCGCCGGTCTAATTTGAACTGTATTTCTTCCGCATAAAACAGCTGTCTTCGTTTGATTTTCGTATGATAAATAAGGATAAGTTCTATTTGTTCCGCACGAAGGACAGTCTTCCGTTTTGATTTTTCCTAGTTTGATAGAATGATATTGATTACTCCATATATCAAACATTAAAAAAGTTTTCCGAACTGCTTCATAGTCTTCTACTAAAATTTTGAATGCTTCTGCCACTTGGTACGCTGCAACGATTTGAACAGCTGGACTAATAATTCCAACTGTGTCACACGTCGCCCCTGTAACAGGAACACTTTTCAGTACACAATGTAAGCACGGTGTTTTCTTCGGAATAATTGTATAGCTCATGCCATAACTTCCAACACAAGAACCGTAAATCCAAGGGATATTATGTTTTTGTGATATATCATTGATTACAAAACGAATATCGAAATTATCTGTGGCATCAATAATGACATCGACACCACCTAATAAAGCTTCCATATTATCTACTCTTGCATCCATTACTAGCGCCTGAATTTGCACGTCTGAATTAATTTGTTTGAGACGATTCTGCGCTGCGATTGCTTTTGGCAACTTTTCTATCGCATCTTGTTCAGCGTAAAGTTGTTGCCGCTGTAAATTACTCCATTCTACGTAATCGCGATCAATAATCGTTAATTTCCCGATACCTGCACGTACAAAGCTTTCTGCACATGCACTTCCTAATGCACCTGCCCCTACTATTAATACATGCTTATTTCTAATCTTCTCTTGCCCTTCTTTTCCAATAGGAGTGAACAACTGTTGTCGTGAATACCGCTCTATCATGAAGTGCCTTCCTTTCATATACTGTTATTTTTTCATTACATCTTCTTCGGTAGCACTTTGTTTCTGATAACAAGAAAAATAAGCGAATCCAACAAATCCAGCTCCGCCAATTACATTTCCGATAAAGACTGGCACAAAGTTTTTCGCAAGATCCATCCACGTAAGGTGACCCGCAAAAATAACTGCTGAAATGACAAACATATTTGCTACTACTTGCTGAAACCCAATTACGACAAATGCCATAATCGGAATCCAAATCCCAACAATCTTTCCGATTAAATCGTTCGTTCCATACGCTAACCAAATTGCAAGGCAAACGAGCCAGTTACAACCAATTGCCAAAATTAAAGTTCTTCCGAAAGATTCATGTAATTTATCTTGAGCTATCGCTATCGTTTTATTTAAATAGGCACCTTCAGTTAACCCGCCAAGGTGACCGAAACAATACGCTACGAAAAGTGCACCTGCGAAGTTAGTTAAAGTGATCCACGCCCAATTGTTTAACACATGTTTCAATGAAATTTTCCGTGCATACAGTGCCATGGCCATCGACATCATGTTTCCCGTAATTAATTCTCCTCCTGCTAAAACAACGAGCATAAGTCCAATAGGAAAAACCGCTCCTCCTATAAAATTGACTAAACTTCCCCACTGCTCCGGTAGATTACCTAGAACACGAATATTAAGTAAAAATCCTAATGAAATGAATGCTCCTCCTAAAAAACCAAGAATAAGCATCGCTGATAGCGGTTGCCCCACCTTTTGAACACCGGATTCAATCACAAGCGCAGCAATTTGTTCCGGTTTATGAAATGCCATAACCAATTCCTCCATTTTTCTCATCTAAAAAAAGCAGCACCAAAAACCCTTAACATCGTAAGGATTTTTGAATGCTGCTTAATCTCTCTGCATATCTCTTACAGAAATATCAATCATCATTTTTACTATACTCATAGAAAGTGTACAAAACTTGCACATTTCCCACTATTTACGTTAACAAAGAGAATCTACATTCTTAGTAACTTCTCAGCCACCGATATGCGACATTTCAATTTTCGGCATTGCTTTTTTATTTGTATTGCTTAACCGTTCGTCTGAATAACGGTCTGAACGATTATTCCAAATGTCACGAATAACATTAGTAATCTCCTCATCCGTATATCCAAAGCGAAGTAATTCTTTAAGATTGTTTCCTTTAGAAGCAAACAAACATGTATACAATTTTCCTTCTGCAGAAATACGCGCTCTTGTACATGATGAGCAGAACGAATCCGTTACAGATGAAATAATTCCTATTTCTTCTTCGCTACCAACATAACGATAACGTGTTGCAACTTCACCAGGATAGTTCGCTTCAATATGTTCAAGCGGCATCACTTTATGAATCATCTCTACTATTTCCTGCTTAGAAACTACTTCACCTAATTCCCAGCCGTTAAAATTTCCGACATCCATATATTCAATAAACCGAAGGATATGCTTATTCTCTTTAAAGTACTCTGCCATCTGAACGATGTCTTCTTCATTTTTCCCTTTTTGGACAACCATGTTCATTTTAATTTTCATTCCGGCTTCCGCTGCAGCCTGTATTCCAGCAAGAACCGTTTTTACTTTACTTCTATTCCCATTTAAATAAGAGAATCGTTCTTCATTTAACGAGTCTAAACTAACTGTTACACGAGATAAACCCGCCTTATATAAATCTGGAGCAAACTTTTTAAGTAATGATCCATTTGTCGTTAAACCAATATCCTCTACTCCATCAATTTCGTTTAACCGCTGTATGAGTTCAGGTAAGTCTTTTCGAAGTAAAGGCTCTCCTCCTGTAATACGTAACTTTCTTACACCTAAAGAAACGAAAATACGTGTAATCCTTTCAATTTCATCAAAAGATAAAATTTTATCATTAGACAAAAAAGAATAATCACGACCAAATATTTCTTCTGGCATACAATATCGACAGCGAAAATTACAGCGATCAGTAACAGAAATACGTAAATCCTTTAAAGGACGATCTAATTTGTCTAATGTAACAGATTTCATGATTATTGCCTCGTTTCTACTTATTTTATATTTATAATCCGCTCTGGATGCGTATATACATTTAAAGATTTATTACGAATGAAGCCTATTGTAGTAATCCCTAACTGCTCCGCTAGTTCTAATGCTAACTCAGTTGGAGCTGATTTTGACAATATTACTTCACAGCCAATTTTCGCAACTTTTAATAGAATTTCAGAAGAGATACGTCCACTAAAAACAATAATTTTATCACCAATCGAAATGTTATTTTTTAAACAATAGCCGTAAATTTTGTCTAAAGCGTTATGTCTTCCTATATCCATGCGGCTTAAAACAATTCCACTCACATTACATAAAGCTGCATTATGAACGCCGCCTGTATGTTGAAACGTAGACGCAGATTGCTGCATATTATTCATTAACCGAAAACAATCCTCGGGAGAGATCTTTACGCGAATATCATTCATTTCTTTCGCAGTCAGCGCATCGTTCGCAAAAACAAACCCTTGCCTACTCATTCCACAGCACGAAGTAATATAACGTTTGTTTTGTATGTCACGATAATAAGGATTGATTTCCGTCGTTTTTACATGTACATAGCCTTCTTTTTCTTGCATCCATATTTCATCAATATCTTCATACTTTCGGATAATGCCTTCAGAGGCTAAAAAGCCAATTACCATATCTTCAATATACTCTGGAGTACTAACCATTGTAACAAATTCCTGGCCGTTAATTTTAACCGTAACAGGAAACTCTGTTACAATGCTGTCCTCTATATGTTTAAATTCCCCTTGCTCATATTTAAAAATTTTCCGTTCCACCTGAATCGATTTCACGATGAGCATCCTTCTCTCACGTTATATTTTTATCAAAAACAAACACGGAAACTGCAATATCCTCATCTACTTTCATATCAGAAAACAGATGAACTAACTTCGCACCAACAAGTTCTTCTAAATGTTCATGAGGATTAGCCACATACACTTCTTGAATCATTTTCGTTCGAGCCATATGAACCATTTCCGCCCCATCCGTAGTTCCCGAAATAAATTTCTCAGTAGGTGTTAAATTCCCATAAAGTGTTGCAATCGCCATGTTCTCGGTAAATACAGTATGAATTCTTTCCGGCCCTTTCCCGAACAACTCTTTTCGAAGCTTTCGGATCATATCATTAAATTCATGTACCATTTTTGACATACTCTCATTCCTTCCTAGTTATTCCATCACAACTATTTTAACAAAATGACCATTTCGCCTAAACTATTTAATAATGAGAAGAAATGGATCACCTTTTACAATTATCTCAAGTACGCAAACAACATATGAAATACTATTATTGTTGCTTATCTATTCTTCTTTTAACCCTTTACCCATACCTTTTAAGAAATGAAGACCAAATCCAATAGCACGATTAATATCTGGATCCTTCAGTACTTTCATAAGGTCTAATATTCCTACTTTTTTATTGCTTTGCAGATGCTGGTTTCCTTCATCCATACCTGTCAATACGCTACCTATAAGCTTTTTCGTAAGTTCCGGATCAAGTTCTGTTAAAGCTCCTGCAGCGCCCATCATATTATTAATTAAATTTGTAACTGGTTCACGAGTGACTTGGCCTAGAACGATTTTTGCGATTGGTTCTTTCGCTTTCAACATAGAATTTGCTGCTTCCAGCATCCCAATGTCATTTAATTCACCTACTATATTAAACATTTGATTTAAAGCATCTTCATTATTAGCTAGCAGTTCTTTTAAAGCTTCGAGTTTTTGTTGTTTAAGTTCTTCCTCAGTTAGCTCCTGCTTCTGGACCGCTTGAATAGGTGCTGCCATATTCTTTTCTCCCCTTTAGTTATCCGTTAAATGTACGTATCCTGGACGAGCCCACTTACGATTTACCTCAATACCGTTTTGAGGATGACGCTTTTTATTACGCGGGTTCGTTTTTGGCATCGGATTTTCGCCATCAACTTCTAACACTTCCATACGTACTTTCGTTTGCTTATATGCCGGCGTGTTTGTACGCAAGTCAACGGCAGGACCTGTTAAGAAATTAATTGCCGATTCTTTATCCGTCGAGTTCATCGGTAAATACAGTTCATTCGCTTTTACACGATCCGTTACAAGTGCACGTAATTTAAGTGCTCCAAATGGAGAAATAAGGCGTACTAACGAACCAGTTTTCACTCCACGTTCCCTTGCAAGTTCTGGAGAAACTTCGACGAAAACACCTGGTACTTTCGATTGAATACCAGTTGATTTATTTGTCATGTTCCCTTCATGGAAATGTTCAAGCATACGGCCGTTATTAATGTGAAGATCGTATTCTGCTGGGAATGCAGCAGGACGTACCCAATCAGCTATCGCAAAACGAGCCTTTTTGTCCGGGAAGTTAAATCCATCTTTGAATAGAAGCGGTGTATTCGTTCCATCAAAACTTCCCCAGTGGAAACTGTTCCATCCTTCAAGCACTTCATAGTTTGCGTGTGCAAATAGTGGTGATAAGCTTGCCATTTCAGCAAAGATTTCACTTGGGTGATTATAGCTCCAGTTTGCACCTAATTTATTAGCAATTGCCTGCACGATCCACCAGTCTGGTTTCGCATCTCCTAGCGTTGGAAGCACTTGATATAATCTTTGTACACGACGCTCTGTATTTGTAAAAGTACCTTCTTTCTCAAGAGACGGCGCTGCTGGTAATACTACATCAGCGTATTGAGCTGTTTTAGAAAGGAACACATCTTGAACGACAAAGAATTCAAGGCTTGATAACACTTCATGTACGTGATTTGCGTTAGAGTCTACAAGAGCCATATCTTCTCCAACAAGATACATAGCTTTCATTTTTCCTTCATCAATTGCGTGAAGCATTTCAATGTTATTAAGACCTGGTTTGTTATCAATTTTTACTCCGTAAGCTATTTCAAATTTCGCACGTTCTACATCGTCAGTAACGTGCTGATATCCTGGAAGCCAACCTGGAAGTGTTCCCATATCACAAGCACCTTGTACGTTATTATGACCTCGAAGCGGATATGCACCAGCACCTGGACGGCGATAGTTTCCTGTTGCAAGAAGTAAGTTTGAAATTGCAGCGGAAGTATCTGAACCACCAGTATTTTGCGTTACCCCCATTCCCCAAAGAATACACGTACCATCTGCATCACGAATCATTTCTGCCATTTTAACGAGCATTTCTTTTGAAATACCTGTAATCTCTTCTGCATATTCAAGCGTATATTCCGCGAGACTATCTTTGAAATCATCAAAGAAGTTTACATTCTCATCGATGAACTGCTGATCGTGCCAACCTTGATCAATCATATATTTCGTAACAGCCATTAACCATACTTGGTCTGTTCCTTGCTTTGGACTAATAAAGATATCCGAACGCTCTGCCATTTCAGTTTTACGAAGATCTGCAACAATTAGTTTTTGACCGTGAAGTTTATGCGCACGTTTCACACGAGTTGCTAATACTGGGTGACCTTCTGTTGGATTACAACCGACGATAATAACAAGACCCGATTGTGCGATATCTTTAATCGTCCCTGCATCTCCGCCCATACCAATTGTACGGAACAATCCATCCGTCGCTGGTGATTGACAATAACGTGAGCAGTTATCAACGTTATTCGTTTCGAACACTTGACGCGCTAATTTTTGAATAACATAATTATCTTCATTCGTAATTTTAGAAGAAGAAATAAAGCCGATAGAGCCTTTACCGTACTCTTCTTTAATAGAGCCCAATTTATTCGCCACTACATGAAGCGCTTCTTCCCAAGTCGATTCAACGAACACTCCATTTTTACGAATTAAAGGTTTCGTAAGTCGTTTTTCAGAATTAACGAAATCCCAACCGAATTTTCCTTTTACACAAGTAGAAATTGCATTAACTGGTGCCTCAGAAGTTGGTTGCACCTTTAAAATTTTGCGCCCTTTCGTCCATACTTCAAATGAACAACCTACACCACAAAACGTACATACTGTTTTCGTCTTCTTCGTACGAGTGTCGCGCATCGCAGCTTCTACTTCTGACACAGCGAAAATACCGCTATATCCAGGTTCAACCTCTTTAATAAGATCGACCATAGGTTCAAGAATATCCGGCTTCAGCCCAGTCATAAATCCAGCTTCACCGAGCATCGATTTCTCCATTAATGCATTACAAGGACAAATCGTTACACATTGACCGCAGCTTACACATGAAGAATCGTTAATATCTACTCCTTCATCCCAAATAACACGTGGGCGCTCTGCCTCCCAATCAATAGATAACGTTTCATTAACTTGTAAGTTTTGACACACCTCTACACATTGACCGCACGCGATACATTGATTCGGATCATAGCGATAAAATGGATGAGACATATCAACTTCGCTTGCATCAACTTTTGGCTCATAAGGATATTTTTGATGCTCAATTTCCATTAATTCTGCCGTATTATGCAGTTTACAATTCCCGTTATTGTTGTCACAAACCGTACAGTAAAGTAAATGATTTTCTAGTAAACGGTCCATCGCCTCATGTTGTGCTGCCTTCGCACTAGTAGAGGACAGCTCAATATTCATACCGCTCGTCACTACAGTAGAACAGGATCGCACAAGCTTTCCGTTAACTTCTACAATACAAGTATCACACGTTTGAATAGGATCCACTTCCGGCACATAACAAATTTGTGGATGTTCAATTCCGTTCTCATTAATAATGCCCAGTATAGTTGAACCAGGCTCAGCATTATACTCTTTGCCGTTAATTGTAATATGAACCATGCTGTCGTTCATGGTTACTCCCCCTTTTTGAGAATAAAAAAAACTCCACCACGAAAATATACGCACCACATTTTTGGCACGTTATCATCATGGTGGAGTAGTTTATTAGCACATCTTGCTAAAATACCAATCCATTTATTCATAAATAAAATGATAGATTCATAACAGGTCATATCACGATTCCATCTTTAACACTGTAATTATAGCGTTAAATCGAAAAATACACAATATAATTATCATTACAAAGGACAAAGCACATAATGCTCTGACCTTTGTATTACATTTCAGGATTATTCTGAGATGACTTACTTCCCGGTGCAAACCAACCAATTAGTGCAATAGCAACTAATACTCCGTAGAAGATTAAAGTCCAAGTTGTACTGTGCGGGAAATCATGGTCTAAAATACCGATATCCTCATGGGCAAGTGTAATTACAGCAAGTTTGACGCCGACCCAGGCAACAATTGCATACGCTGTTGTTTCCAGTGCTGGGCGTTTCTCCAGTAATTGTACAAACCAAGTTGCCGCAAATTTAATTAAAATAAGTCCAGCTATCCCTCCGAGAAGTACAACGATGAACTGTCCTCCATCCATACCACCGAAATCTTCTAGCGGTGAATCCGGAAGACCGAGGGCAAGAGCAACTGCGGCTAATATTGAATCAATCGCAAAGGCAAGGTCAGCTAATGCAATCTTTCCTACTGTGAACCAGTAGCTTTTTCCTGCTGCTTCCTTTTCATCTTCCTTGTGAATATTTTGATTATTTTTTCCGAATTGCGCCTGAATGACATGCTTTAATCCTAAGTAAAGAAGATAAGCTGCTCCTATCGCCTGTATTTGCCAAACATTTGCAATAAATGATATAGCAAAAAGGGCTGCGAATCGAAAAACAAAGGCCATAATAATTCCGTAATTTATAGCTCTTTTTTTCTCTTCTTCGGGTAAATGCTTGGCTATAACTGCTAGTACAAGGGCATTGTCAGCCGATAACAATCCTTCTAATCCGATTAAAATTAACAATGCCCAAGCATACTCTAGCCATATTGAATCCATCCGCTTCTCTCCTTTCTAAAACTAAAATCAGATAAGGTCTTTGCTCATTAGAATTTCCTATTAAGCCAAATTAAATGCTAAAACATTTTGACAGTTACTTTGCTGTCCTCTATTTGTTATAATTTCAACAAAAAACAAATCTAGATTGTGGTTCCCTTAGAAAAGGTGACGCGACATTGTGCTTAAAAACTTGATGAATTCATCTTCACTTACAGGTTTACTGTAGTAATAGCCCTGAATTAGATAACATGCATTACGTTGTAACACTGTTAATTGTTCCTTCGTTTCCACCCCTTCTGCGATCACTTTCATGTTTAAAGTATGCGCTAGTGAAATAATGGTATGAATAATTTCATTTCCATCAGTAGAATTTCCGATCCTATTAACAAATTCTCTTGGAATTTTCAAGGTATCAATTGGATACAAAGGGAGATATGCTAATGAAGAATACCCTGTCCCAAAATCGTCAATTGATAAATGTACACCATATGATTTTAATGCTTTTAACTTCGATAAGGTTTCTTTTTCATCTACCATTGCTATTCTCTCTGTTAATTCTAAATCAATCGAACTAGCAGGTACCCCTACTTCTTCTATGGTAGATATGATTGCTTGAACAAAATCTTTCTGTTCAAACTCTATAGCTGATAAATTTATCCCCATTTTTAGATTTGCATAGCCTGCAGAATGCCACTTTTTCAGTTGTCGACACGCTTCCTGTAACGTCCATTTCCCAATTGGAATAATTTCCGACGTTTCTTCCGCGATAGGTATAAATTCAAAAGGAGAAATAAGTCCCAGTTTTGGATGTTGCCAACGAATTAAAGCCTCTGCACCAATAACCATACCAGTCTTACTGTCAACTTGTGGTTGATATAATAAAAACAACTCATTATTTTCTAATGCCTTCGGTAAATCCTGTTCTAATCGTAATCGTCTTGTTATTTTTTTTGATAATGTCTCGTCATACATGCAAACAGCATTATTACCTTTTTCCTTTGCACTATACATAGCAATATCAGCATGTTGTAAAAGTGTAGTAGTATTTATTCCTCCAAACGGATACACCGCTATTCCTATACTAAGAGATAAATAAAAACTATGTTGATTAACTACAAATGCTTCTTCAGTTATACGAAATAGAGTTTCACACAAATCCAATAGCTGTTGCTCTGTGTGGTTATGGACTATGATCGCAAACTCATCTCCCCCTATTCTCGCTAGAGGAATAGCCGGTGACAGACATGTCCTAAAACGTTTAGCAACTTCTTTTAAAACACTGTCACCAATTGAATGTCCCAGTGTATCGTTAATGGTTTTAAAACGATTTAAATCTATATACAAGAGTCCAAATTCACCCTGCATTTTTCGTGCACGCTCAATGGATTTTTCTAATTCTTTTTGGAAGAATATTCGATTTCCAATCTCCGTCACTGTATCATGGAATGCTAGATAGTTTATCTCATCTTGTTGTTTCTTCATTCTCGTAATGTCTTTTACCATTACATAACTCCCAAAAGTTTGTCCTTCTATCATAATAGGAACAATGGTGACGTACCAAAAATGAATGTCCTTCTCATTATTATTTTTCACACGTAATTGTAACGAAGCCGAACTGCATCGTTTCCCTTCCTGTAGAGCTGCTTCCAATTCAGATCTATCTTCGTCTAAAAAAATCGAGAAGCACTCTTTACCTATTAATTCATCACTGTTTTTTCCTAATAACATACTTCCAGCCTGGTTTATATTTAACACAGTACCATTTGAATTAATCGTTAAAATAGGATCTGGATGATACTCATATAATGACTTAAATCTCTCTTGATTTTTGACCAAGTCATTGGATTTGTTTATTAAATCTTCTGTTCTTTGAGATACTTTTTGTTCTAATTGATTATTAAACACTTTTAACATTTCGGTTAAATCTCTGTTTTGCATTCGTACGATAGTATGACGAATCAGCACAAATACAAATGCAATACAATTCCCAGTAATAAGTGTAGCCGAGGAAGTTTGCTCTTTTAAAGTAAAGCCAATTAATACCGCAACTGCAAGATAAGGAAATATAACAAGAAGTTTCTTCCCAAATGTGGGATCGATAATGAAATAATTCCTTCTAGAAGATGCATTCTTTGAGATCGAAGCAGCAATAGCGATAAATAATAGGAAAACTCTATACAAACACCTTAATAATATAAGTGAACGATCTGACAAATCATCTTGTAAGTAAAAATACAAGTAGTCCGTAATAGCCAATCCAGTTAATACGAGAATAAAAATAAATAATTTACTTTTCGCATTAAAAATAGCTGGTCGAAAGATTAGACTAACTCCTAATAAAAGAAGTAATAAATCTATAATCGGAAAAATAAATGAGAGAAAAACATCTCCAATTGATAAGAATAAGATATTTGCAGAAGGTTTATTAAACAGGTACCACTCTAATGTAAAAATGGCAGTAACAACAATACATAAATCACAAATTAAATACGCTTTTTCCCACTTGTTACATTCCATAATGATTTTATAAAAGAATGCAAAGAGAAAGAAGAATAAGAAAAACAACAAAAACACATCAGAGATATTAAAATTTTGTATCGGCAATTCTACATTAAGTACTTGAAAAGCGGATATAAAATTCCCAATCAAGAAACACCCTATTGCAATAGTAATGCAAACCCAGAATACTCCTAACTTAATTTTTCCGGATAATATAGAATAAAGTAATGAGATAAATACAGTAGTTTCAACAACTAAGGATGATAGTCGGATATTAAAATCTGATACAAAATAATGATTCGGAAAAACAAATAAAAATATAAAACAAAAGCTTATATAGAATATTAGAGCTATTGTTAATAAGATAAATTGCAAATGTGAATGTTTAAGCAATATATTCACCTTCTTAAGTCTTTCATCATTTTTTCAAAAATTTGTTTCTAATTATTATTCATATTATGGCCATTTCAAAAGATTTCTTTCAAAATAAAGCAGCCTTACATTAAACCTATAAATATTTAACAATTCCATAACAGGAATTACAAAAAAATATGAACAGCTATGTCCTTAACACTATCAATTATTGTTATACGAACTATTTATGTAACAAGTTTATTTAATAGCTAATGAGTTCAAAGAATGTTTTCTTTGAACTCATTGTATACTGCCCATCTGAATCATATAACTTAACTATTTTTAAATTAAAATTTCACGTAAAAATAATGAATGTAGGTGTATGCCCCTATCTATTTATCTTTTTTTCTTCATAACTTCTATAGTATTCATTAAGTACGCTAACTTAAACACCGACTTATTTATAATCCTTAATAAGTCGGCGCCAGTATACACTATAAAACTAAAACACATTACAAATAACAAAATTATACTTTAGCAATTTATAAATTACTTATTCCTAGAATTACTAAATTCCCTTTTACTTATTTCAACCTATATTCAGATACATTATTTCCTTTCCATTCATAATAATCTAAAATCCCTTCATAAATGGCTTGTGCTGCAATCTGTCTACCGTTTGCCGTAGATAGTTTACTGTAATCGATACCATTATCTATAAAAGCCAGTTCCGTTAACACAGCTGGCATGCCGTTTTCTCTTATAACATGAAGATCTCCATGTTTAACGCCTCTATCACGTGTTTGAAGGGCCTCTACTAAACGTGCTTGGATTTTTTCCGCTAACACATGACTTTCTTCCACATGAGGATTTGTTTTTTCGGATTCAGAAGATTTATAATAGTATGTTTCCGTTCCTTTTGCATTACCATTATAAGCATTTGCATGAATACTTATAAAGATATCCCCCTGATTTTGCTTAGCAAATTTAACACGTTCCTGTAAAGAGCTTTTTTGATCATGTCCAGGTCTAGTATCAGATTCACGAGTTAATAAAACTGTAAATGGTGTATGTTTTTCAAGCAATTGTTGTAGGCGTAAGGAAGTGTCTAATACAATTTTACTTTCAGGCAATCCCTTTGTGGCTTTTCCAGGATCTTCGCCACCATGTCCAGGATCAATAATGATTGTTTTATTTTCTAAAGGATTTTTCGGACTGGATTGAAGGTTATCTGTTTTGGCAGTAAGTTGTGCGGCTTCTGCACGTGTTATGAATTTATTTGGTTGCCAGCCGTTATCTGTACCAACTGAAATTTTTAAATCAATTAAAATATTGGCGAATTTTTCACCCCAATGCCCTTTTAAATCTTCAAATTTACTTTGTCCATTGCTAGTGCTTATATTTTGTAATTTATATGCATTCACTAGCATGGTAGCCATAGCAGCACGAGTAACTTTTCCAGAAGGATTAAATATTCCATTTCCTTCACCTTTAATTATTCCTGCTTTTTCAGCTGCGGCAATGTATGGCGTTCCCCAGTGGTTTTGTGAATCTGTAAAAGATGGTTTTGCATTTAAGTCAATATGTATACCAAGGGCCTTTGTCATAATTGTTGCCGCAGAAGCCCTATCTAATGTATCGCTTGAACCAAAAGTTCCATCTGGATAACCACTCAATACTTTTTTATCAACTAAATAATTAACGGATTTGTCAGCCCATGCAGGAACATCTGGGAATTTATGAGTATTTGCAAATGTACTAGATGAATAGGATAGTAGACTTCCAGCAAGAATTCCTGTAGCAATTAATTTGTATTTCAAAATGTAACACCTCTAAAAAATTATTACAACTTGGTAAATATATCATTTATAGTTAATCTTTAAATAATACGACCTAGAATAAAGAATAGATTAAATACGTATTATCACTATATTAAATATAATAAATACAAATCGAACTATTATTCCGAAAAGAATCCTGAGACATACACTTATAGATAGAGACTATTAAATATATTAACCAACGTCGTGTAACCAGTATAGTTACTTATGTGTACGAGTGTCAATTAAAAAAACCTTACATTTTTGTAAGATAACCATGTTAATTATGTAGTAAGTAATTATTATATAATATGAATAATTACTCGGTATAATAAAATAATAATCTTATATTTTAAACAAATATTGATTATTTTGGTAGGCAAATAACTTATAACAGCCACCTTTTTGGCTATGCTTTGGAATCCTACTTTACTCTTCAATTCTCCGTATTAAAAGTTTGTTGATGAAATGTAATAACAACTGTACGATTATACAACTTATTCACCTCAATTAAATCAGTTAAATCTTGATGAAGAGTCGGTTTATCTTTAAAATCATTATGTATTAAGTCCTTTCACAGTGACAATACGCATATTCCCAGTATTTTTCTGATGACAATACTACAAAGTATGACCTAGCTCCTTCCTTTTGTAAAAATTTTTGATTTACTAAAATTAATTGTAACTTTTCCTCTGTCCGAAACAATTCCATACAAAACAAAAGGGAAATACATATACACTATGTATCTCCCTTTTATTTTGTACCCAATTTTTTTATTGTGTTACGGTCATAACTTGTCCACTACGGTCAACCATAATTTTCATTTTTCCGTCTTGAGCGTTATATAACCCTAGCTTATGTAGATCTTGTTTGCATTCTTTTACGAAGTAAGGCAATGTACGAATTTGATCGATATCAGAGCTCGTAATAAAATGAATTAAATGATGCGTCATCTCTTTAATATCATGAACGAGTTCTTCCTTCTCTCGTTTTAATCTTTCATTTTCAGCTCGTAATGAATGTAATTCGCCTTCAAGACCACGTGCATTCTTTTCATCTTTTGAACGCTCTGCCGCCATACTAGAAAGCTTATAGATTCCCTCCATGAACTGATGCAATTCGTGTTCTCTCTTTTCACTACATTGACTAATTGTTTCAAAGTTATCCACGATGCCAGACATAACTGTTACGAGGCTTTTTTCATCTTCTTCATTTCGAACGTCTTCATTTACTTCCTGCTTGCTTTCTTGTTTTGTTTCAACAATTGTCTCTTTTACAGGTGTATACTTACGTTTTCGCCCCGGCTTTTGTTTTTCAATATTTTCAAACGGCATCTCTTGTTTTTTTAATTTATAATACGTGTTTTGCAATTGACTTTCCGTTTTTCGGAAAAGATTCAGTTCATTTTTACTAACATATTTTGAAATATTTGCGATGTTTAACCCATGACGTTGACAAAATTGATACACTTCATACAATAGTTCTAGTTCAGACTTCAACCAAGTAATCGCTGATTTTTCATATACTCGCATACCGCCATTTTTTTCTATATCTATTTGAAATAATACCATTCTATTATATAAATCGATTAGCTCTTCATACCTGACTTGGAATTGTTTCTCTATTTTTTTAAATTCCGCCTCTAATTTCATATCGTTCGTTTTATTATTTGACATGTTTTGTAAAAGACTTAATACATTGATTGCTGTGTGGTGATACATAATATGTGTCACTCCCCCTCATCCTTTCACAATTCTCATATGACTCCCATGCCCTTTAAGAAAATAGAAATTTTTACATATCCATATTATAACATTTCGAAATTATCTGTCAAATAATTAACATATAAAAAGGTATAAAAAGTATCGAAATAAAAAATGATTTTTAACAAATATTAAAAAATAAAAAATAGCTAAGCAAAATATTATATCAGAAAAATTCTACTTAATTATATTATATGGTATTCCTAATATATTTTCACCGAAAAAGTTTGCGCCACCACGAAATCTTATAGATGAAATAATTGAACATCATGTAAGAAAACCCTCACCTTTACTATAAAGGTGAGGGTTTTACACAACGCTAATTAATTAACCGAAAGAATGACCATTATTACCACGGTGGCTACAGAAAAACAAAAATATCTCAGAAACACTCTACCTTTCTGTCTTTACACACATGGCTGGCTCCTCTCTTCCAACTAAAAGAAGCTTTATAGTACTAACTTATCAACTAGCCCGATTAATTCTTGGATATCTGGCTTACTCACTTGAGCATTCGCTCCTACCGCTTCACCTTTATGGAATAATTCATTTGTAATTAATGAAGAGAAAATAATGACTGGTAATTGATTCATTACTTCACTATCTTTAATTACTTTCGTTAAATGGTGTCCATCCATTTTCGGCATTTCAATATCTGTAATAAGCAGGTGAATATGTTCATACATTTTTTCACCTTGCTCTTTTGCTAATTTTTCGATTTGAGCTAATGCTTCTGCACCATTACTGAAGAAGTTCATTTTCGTATATCCAGCTGATGATAATGTTTCTTCTAGTATTTGACGAAGCATCGCTGAATCTTCTGCAATATAAATAACTTTTTCAGCTCGATCTGTTTTTTGCTCTAATCCTGCAAGTGATTTATTGTCATAACCAGTACCGCTAATTTCACATACAATTTTTTCATAATCTAATAGTAAAATGATTTTCCCATCTAGTTTTACAATACCAGATGTCGTTTCTTCTAGTCCCATAGATAATGAAGCTGGTTCATCAATTTGTTCCCATGAAATACGTTGAATACGATGCACTTCATCAACACGGAAAATAACTTTCATTTGGTTTAATTCTGAAATGATAAATTTCGTTTGATCAAGTGGTTTTATAGATTTTAAATTAAGAGCCGTTGCTAAGTTAATAACAGGTAAAATTTCACCACGTACTTGAACAACACCTTCAACTGCATGATGAGATTCTGGCACAGTTGTAACTGGGAATGGGTTAATGATTTCACGTACTTTCATTACATTAATACTAAATAGGTTTTCACCAACAGTGTACGTTACGATTTCTAATTCGTTTGTTCCGCTTTCTAATAAAATACTTTGTGCTTGTGACATAAAGGTGTCGCTCCCCTTCCATTAATTCCGTATATCTAATTATTAAGCTTTATCAAAACCGAAAAGTCAACTACCTACATAAAAAATATAGATAGTCGAACGATTCATTTATTATAAAAAACACTTAATCTTGTATAAACGAAGCAAGTGCCTCTAATAACACCTCTTGTGCCCCTACAATTTCTGTCGGCATTGCTTCCCATTTTTTCGAAAGTTCCGTTTCCACTCTTATTCTTAGCTCCGGATTCATTTCTCCTAGCACATATTCCTTTGTCGCTATATCAACATCAAGTAGCGCAAGTGCATATAACTCCGGATCGTTTATTTTTTTAAATACTTGTTTCAATACCGCCGGTGCTATATGTTTTAACTTTTCAATGTGAATTTCCTTATCAGAAAATAGTAACTCATATTGAATATACGTAACATTTTCTTTAATAACTTTAAAATAGCAATTATTTTTTTTATCATTTACAAAATAACCGTTCGGATCTGCAATAATACTCTCTACTTGACGTATTAAATTAGGTAAACTACTCGCCGCCATTACAGTACGTTGCTCAATCTCACTTGGCGAAATGAATGTAACGCGATACTTATTCTGCGCCATCCTCCTCACCTCTCCTTTTATATAAACTTAGTCTAATTGTACAATATAGCACAACTATCTTAAATTAATCTAACTCTATTTCAAATCATTGCTCCTAGAATCAGAGAAATCCTCTCTCCAAAAAGTGAAGAGGCACCACCTAAACACTTGGATTACAGCCTCTCCAACTACCTTAGAACTACTCCATATCTCTACAACATGCGAGCCACTCATAAGCACTGTCGCTACTACAATCCGGTGAGCCTACCAATCTCATTCATGGCTCCCAGCCTCTTCAACTAACCTAGAACCACTCCATATCTCTGGTATTACAACATGCGAGACACTCCATATGCACTGACCGCTACTAAACATCGCTGGGCCCTCTCTCAAAACCTAAAAGAAAGCTTTTAAGCCCCTTTCAACAACTCAATGTTATTGAACCAAAAAGCAAGCTGCTGATCCGTAATATCCGGCAACATAACGAAAAACTCACGGCACTTCATCTCATCTTTAAACATTTGATACTTCCAAACACCACTACTACCAATACTTACGAAGTAAAACTCGTGTATACGGCCAATGATTGCTTGTTTTTCACCAAACGAATATGGAGGCACTTGTTTGATTTCAAATTGATCCGGTAAATATACATGCTCTTCTCGTTCTATTTTTAACACTTGCTCAGCAAGCTCACGTTTATTTTCGAAAAAAGGCAATTGTAAAATTCGCTCTTGTCTTGTCATACGAATATAAAACCCTTCCTACTACGTTACAATTTTTCTTTACGATTTATTATCGAATTAAGTTCACAACTTCATTTAATACTTCATCTGAAATTTTGATTACTTTCGCATTTCCTTGGAATCCGCGTTGGTATAACATTAAATCAACGAATTCTACAGATAAATCTACGTTTGCACCTTCTTGTGCACTACCGCGTACTTTTCCTGCACCATTTTGACCAGATACACCCATTGCTAAAATACCAGTTGTATTTGTCGCTGTGTAGTTACCATTACCATTTTTCATTAAGCCGCCTTCGTTCGGGAACATCGCAACAGCTAATTGACCCGCAGCTTTCATACTTCCATCAGAATATTTTACCATCACATATCCACCGTCAGCAATAAAGCAATCTTTAACAGTCGCTGCCGCTCTACCATCTACGTCTGTTACTGCTAATGTTTTCTCTGTCGGATGATTTGTTAATTTACTAAAATCTAAATTTACTGTTCCGCCATTAAATGGAATAGACGCTCCAGGGTTTTGCTGATTTGGCTTTCCTACCGCATCGAATGTTACATCACCGCCTGCGCCTTGAACCTCTTTAAACTCTGTTTCTTTTTTCGAGTCGTTACGCATATGTACTGTATATTTATAATTATGTTCACTAGTTTGTGTAAATTCTACACGCATTGTCCATGTATTACCGGCATCATCGTACGCAGGCAATTCTTGCGTAATCTGTTTTGCATCGGCTGGAATATTCCCTCCAACAACTCCTTTTGATGTTCGAATACCACCGATTGCTGATCCCATTGGAATTTGCAACGGTCCTGGAATACCAGATAAATCAACTTCACCAGTTGCTGCATTTGCAGGATATGCAAATACATATTGTCCTTCTGTATTCGTAATATAGTAATCTGAAGATATTCCAAATGTACCTTTACGCGTAAATTCCGTGTTGCCGCCTTTGGAATCGCCAACCACGAAGAAACCATTACCTTCCATTGCTGCTTGTGTTTTACCACCAGTTAGCGTAATTGTACCATCGCTATAATCCGTAACTGTTCCGCTCATTTTCACACCGTTACCGATACTTTTCGGGTTCGTCCCTGCGTATTTATCGTCGCCTTTTGAACCAATTGAATTGTTATACAGTAAATCATCAAACATTGCTTTTTGTTTTTTATAACCAACTGTTTGTGCATTGGCAATATTATTTGAAGTTACACTTAATGCATTTTGTGTTGCATTCATCCCTGTAATACTTGTATATAACGCTTTAATCATAACGTATGTACACTCCTTATGAATTTGTAGTTTTTACTTCTTCAGTTACTTTTTGATCGTCGTTCTTTGCATCTTCTGGATTCGTTTCTCCAATCGGTTTATCAGACACCCTCTCAACAAAGCGAAGGGATACAATCTTATTATCAATAACGAGCTGTACATCATTATTTTCCGCAAGGCGAACTGTCTCTACTTGACCAGTTACTTTTTTACCGTCACCGTCGATCCCTCTTACGTATTTCCCTAAAAACTTCATTCCGCCATCAAGCGCTGTCGAATACATCGTCGTTCTTAAAGAATCAACTGCTTTTGTCATATTTTGCACTTGTTCCATAAGAGATAACTGCGCTGTTTGGTTCATCATTTGATTCATATCCATCGCATTAAATGGATCTTGGTGCTGGAAACTCGATAAAAACAATTTTAGGAAATCATCTTTCCCCATTACACCAGGAGTCTTTTGCTCTCCTGCTGAAACTCCATTTGTTTGTTGAACTGGCGATTGTACACCGTTAACAGGTACATTACTTTTTTGCGCTCCTGCTTGTAACGGAATATGATTTGTACTCGTTGTATTTAATCCAACTGTTGGCACGCTTTATTCCTCCAATAATCCCGCAAATTCTTTTGATTGTTGTTTCTCATGTTTCGTATTTGCAAATTTTTGTTTTTGCCTTTGCTCTTGTTCTCGCTGTTCTTTACGTTGTTCATCTTTTTCTGAATAACTTATTTGAATATTAATTTCTTTTTCTTTTAATTTCAGCTTCAATTCGTCAAAAATTATTTCAACACGCTTTTTCGCATCGTGTTTTTCCATTTCTACATGGACTTCAATTTGATCTCCATGCTTTTTCATAAATACAGTTAATGAACCAAGTTTCTCTGGATTTAGCTGGAATAAAACACGTTCTTGTTTCACTACAAACTTTTGCAGAGCCTCTACTTGTGCTTCCATTTTCTTGCCTAAGTCAGGTAATGTAACCTTTTCAGCTCCACTATTTTGTTTTCCTATTTGATCAGTCCCCGTTGCCTTATTTAATAATTCAGCTCCGGCCGAACTTGAATCGTTTAATTGATCGACTTCTGGTAACTCTAACTTCACATCATCGCTTTCAGCTTTCTGGAGTTCTACTTCCTTAGACTCCTCTTGTTTCTTTGCGATATTACAAGTTTCTGATTCTACGGCTTTTAATACTTGCAACGTTTGCTCTGGCATCGTCACCTTGTCTAGCGCCATTTGCATTGTATCTTCTAAACATATGGCATTTTTAATATTCATATTAGAAAAAAGCTCTTGTAATTGCTGTAATTCAGCTGCGGGCAATTCATTCATTTTAATATTTCCGTATTCTTTATATAACGCCTGTATTTTTTGTATGTATTGATATAACAATTCTGGCTGCACACGCAATTGCTCAATTGCAACCATCTGCTCAGATACAGCTAACAATAACTGTTCTGTCTCTTTCTTTTCTTCTTTCTTTACAATCGGCTCTTCTTTCGTTACCGTTTTTTTTGCGAGATTATATTCTTTCTTCTCTTCTTCTGGTGCTTCTTCTCGTTTCGTTTTCTCCGTTTTCGGCTGTTTTTTATTTTCAATTCTCATTGCATTATCGAATGAAGAATTTTCATTTTTCGATTGTACTTCTAGCCCTTTTTCTTTTTGCGGAGGTAAACTTTGCTGCACCGGTAATACAAACTGTATCACTACATCCACCTCATCCGTTCATACACATTTTTAAATCAAGAAGCATTTTTTCTTCCAGCTTTTCTTTTACTTTCGCAAGCTTCTTACAATCTTCTTCATACATTTCATCAATGACACGTTCTTTTTCTTTTATTTGCTCTAAAAAGCTTTCGTTTTTTTGAATAAAACCTTCTGTTTTTTTAATTTTTCGATTCCATTCTTCTATTCTTTCAGGTGAAAATGTATGTGATGAAAGCATACCAGCCATAATACGTTGTCCCGTTTGTACAACCTTATTGCGTGATTTCACAACATATAGATCATATTCTTTTTTTTGTTCTATTTTTCTTTTTTCAGCTGTTAGTTCGTACACTTCTTTCAAGATATGTTCTTTCTCTTGATTAATCTGCAATTTAATCGTGTCGTACTGCTGCTTATCCACCCGTTTTCATAGCCCCTTCCTATTATAACGTTACCTTTTTCTA
This sequence comes from Bacillus sp. DB-2, assembly GCF_003315125.1. NCBI lineage: Bacteria > Bacillati > Bacillota > Bacilli > Caryophanales > Bacillaceae > Bacillus > Bacillus sp. DB-2. The sequence continues at coordinate 47,899 of NZ_QNRN01000021.1, forward strand.
TTATATAGTTTTTTTACAAAAAAATCTGTGAAATATTAAAATCAAAAAAATAAGACCTCAAAGGGCGAGGTCCTATACAATATGGTGCATCGCTTGGACAATATCTTCAAAATGAAAACTATCCGTTCGACCTTGTTTTAAAAACGTATTTATAGCTTCTACTTTATTTTTACATTCAAAAATATAAGCATTTTCTTCATTCTCTTGAATTGTTCCTAGTTTAAAATACAATTCATTCTCTTTATAAATAGATAAAATTTTTCTCATTTCATTTGCAAGTCGCCAATGATTCGGCGATACGATTTCTTCCATAATCCTACTTACCGAATCTAATACCGAAATGGCAGGGTAATGACTAAGAGTTGCGAGCTCACGTTTTAATACAATATGTCCATCTAAAATACCACGAGCTAAATCTGGTACAGGACCATTTAAATCATCACCATCAACTAACACTGTATAAATACCTGTTATTGACCCTTTTTTCGTTTTTCCTGATCGTTCTAATAACTTTTTCATATAACTTTCCATTAACAGTGTTTTACCACCGATCGGTAATTCCTTTACCGCAATATCAACACTTCGGCGTGCATCAGCAAAACGAGTAACAGAATCCATCATAAGTAGTACGTTATTACCTTGGTCACGGAAATATTCAGCAATAGATGTTGCAAGCTTAGCCGCACGAAGTTGCATAAGGTGACTTTCATCTGACGTTGCTACAACAACGACACTTTTTTTCATACCTTCTTCGCCTAATTCTTTTCGAATAAAGTCTTTTACTTCTCGGCCACGTTCTCCTACTAAACTAATAACGTTAATATCAGCTTTTGCGTTTTTCGCAATCATTCCAAGCAAGGTAGATTTACCAACACCCGATCCTGCGAAAATACCAATCTTTTGACCAATCCCAACCGTTAACATGGAATCAATCGATTTAATTCCCGTTTCAAATACATCTGTAATTTCTTCACGCTCAAATGCATGAATCGGCGGTGCATCTAATTTTATTTTTTGTAGTGGAATGTTTTCAGTGTTCTCATTTAACACTTCACCATTCGCACTTAACACTTTCCCAAGTAAATGATTACCACGAGGTACAACAACATCTTCTTCAATTAATGTAACTGCATCTCCGTAACATACTTTTTCTGTCTGTCCAAATGGAAGTAGCATATTATTTTCTTTTTCAATCGCAATTACTTCACATAAGACACTATGTTCTCCAACGAGACAAACATCTCCAATCTTTGCTTTCGGACCTTTCGCTACAAAAAACTGCTCTTGTACACTATGAACTTTGCCAACTTTCGTATAAAACGGTCTTTCAATAAATGTATTCCATTTATTATGTTCATTCATTAGCTCGTTGTTCATACATTTTGCTCCTCAAATAACTTCTCTTCTTCCCACTTATGACGAAGCTTCGCAAATATAGGCGCAAATTTAAACTCAAAAAACTCTTTCTCTTCTTCCAGAACAAATTCGCCAAACTGTAAAGAAAAATCATACTTCCATTCTACTAATTGTAGTAGCCAATACTCTTTCGTATTTTCTTTCTCTTCTTGTATACGTTCAAATGTTTCTGGATGAACCGTTATAATTAATTTTTCAAATGAAGTAGGCAATGTTTGCACGATGCCTGTTAAAATCGGCAAAACGTCTAATAAGCGCGAATCTACCGCTTGATTCACTACTTTTTCTGCTAACTGAAAAGATTGATTCCATAATAGCTCTGTCCATTCGTATGCTGTTTCTTGTTGTTCTTTTTGAAACTGTATACGCGCTGCTTCCATCTGTTCCATTTGTTCATGAATATGCATTTGAAACTGTTCTTTATCTTGCAACAACTGCTGACGCTCTCGTTCTAGCATTTGCTGCTGCTGCCTTAGCTGATTCATTTCAATATGTAATGCATCTTGCTGTGCAAGAAGTTCTGCATGATCCACTTGTCTCTCTTCTTCAATGTGAACTGATACTGGTTTCGGAAATTGTAATTCATACGTTTCTTCAGAAAAAGAAACAGAATTCTTCGGAATTCTGTTTTTAAATAAGGACATCATCTTCACCTCTTTGAACGATAATTCTTCCTTCTTTTTCTAACTTTTTCACCGTACCTGTAATCGTTTGTTGTGCTTTTTCAGCATCCGTCATCTTAAGCGGCCCTAAGCCATCTAACTCTTCAAGAATCATCTCTCTACGGTTTGAAGACATACATGTAAATAGTTTCTCTTTAATTTCTTCTTTTGCAATTTTAAGTGCTTTCGCGATAACACCGTTATCTGTAATTTCCTCTAATACACGGCGAAGCGCAAGATCCTCAAGACCAAGTAAGTCTTCAAAGACAAACATATTTTCTTTAATTTTCTCAGATAACGCATAATCGACTTCATCCAGCTTTTGAAAGACTGTTTTTTCAACACCTCGTGAAACATTATTTAAAATGTTCACTATTGTTTTCAATCCATCTGTTTTATTAATAGCACTAAATGCCATATTATTTAATTTTGCTTTTAATAACTCACCAATTTGATTAATTAATTCACCATCTACTTGTTCAAGCTTTGCAATACCCATTACCGTCTCTACACGTTTATGATCTGGTAATCTCTCAATTAATTGAGAAGCAAGTTGCGGCTTAATATAAGAAGCAATAATCGCTATCGTTTGTGGCGATTCATCATTAAGCACTGTAAGAAGTGGCTCTAAATCTGTAAGTGAATTTAAGAATTCAAATGGATTATCTTTGTTATACCAAAGGTCTTCCAATAATTTTTCCAACTCGTCTTCTGGCATATTTTTAAATATACGACGAATGTATTCTTTATCTGGAGTTACTAAATTCAACTCTTTTACATTTAGTTCGTACAAAAACTCCCCTAGTACATTTTCTAACGTTTCTGGTTTATATACACGAAACTTCGCGATTTCGCGAAGTAACACTTCTTTTTCCTCAGCCGTCATATATTCAATGACTTTTGCTGCCACCTCTTCGTTTAATGTACGAATGAGGATGGCAGCTTTCTCTTTGGAGGAGATTTCATCTAACATTGTTTTTCCTCCCTTACTGTCCGTTTAACCATTTTTTAATTACTTTTGCAGTACCTTCTACATGCTCTTTCGTCGCTTCCTGCACTTGATCATCTAATGTAGGTTCTGATGGTTCTACCGGTTCTGGCTTTGGCTCTGGTACTATTTTTTCTTCAGGAATTTCCAGGATACTTTCATTACTTGCAGCAATTTCTTCTTCTGCTAAGTATTCTTCATATTCCTCTTCCTCTCTCTTTTTCTTACGTCTTGCTAAGAAGAACCATACTAGGCCAATTAGTGCTAGCAAGCCAGCTGTAATTCCACCGAATAACCACCAGTTCATACCACTTTTTTCTGGCTCTTTCTCTTTTTCAACTTTCGGCTGGTCGAACTGAACAGTTACAACGTTAACTTGACCGTTTGTAAAGTTTCCATTCGGATCAGCTTGCAGCCCAGCTGCTGTGCCAATCGCTTCTTTAAATGTTGTCATATCAATTTTTCGTTTTACTAACGTATCGTTATCTACCCATACAACAACATTTGTTTTTGTTAATTCCGGATGTTTCTTAATTGTTTCAACTGTTTTATCTATTTCATAGTTTTCAATTTTGTTACCATTTTTATTATCGTAGACAACTTTACCGTTTTGATTATTGTTCGTACCGTAGTTCGGCACTTCACCGTTCGCTGTAATACCCGCACCTTGCTTCGTATCTGCTCCTTCTTGCGCAGTAGAACTTTCCTCTTGCTCTTGTTTACTGCGAAGTACACCTTTATCGCCATATTTTTCTGACTGACGTGTAACTTCATCGTAGTTTACAGACACTTTCGTATTCACTTTATATTCATTTGATTTAAACATCGTCATTAACGTTGCGTCAATATCTTGCTTTAATTTACCTTCAATTTGATGCTGCATCTCTACTTCTTTTTCATAAGAAGAGGAACTGTTAGAATGCGCTTCATCTGTTCCTTTTGAGATGATACCTTTTTTACTATCAATAACACTTACTTCTTCTGCTTTCACCCCAGGAACTGCAGCACTTATCATTTGCTGTATACCCGCAACTTGATCAGCTGTTAATAGTTGTCCACGTTTCACACCAACAGTTATCGCCGCTGTTCCTTTTGCTTTTTCTTCATCAAAAATTGTTTCTTTTTCAGGTAATGTAATTTGCACATTTGCCGTTTCAACTGTCGCGAAGTTTCGTACAATATCTTGCTCCAATTGCTTTTTCGTGCCGACAATCTGCTTCATTTTCTTATCTTGTTCACTTGAACCGAGTGAGCTTTCTAATAGAATTTCCTCACCGCTTTTTGAATTAAACGGCAAGCCCATTCCATTCATTTCTTTTCGAACCCATGGAGCATCGTTCTTTTGCACTCGAATCGAACCATCGGCTGCTAATTGGTAATCAACACCTAGCTTCGATAATTCTGCTGTAATCTCTTGCTTATCTGTATCATTTAAATTTTGATATACAACAACATATTTATCTGGCAAGGTGAAGTATAAAAGTGCTCCTGTTGCAATCGCTAAAAGCGCAGCACCAATCACTAACTTATGCCACGTTTTCAACGATTGGAAAACATTTTTTATCTTTTCCATTTAAATACACCCGTCCATTTTCCTAAATTTGCATATTAATTAGTGACTTATAATTTTCAATAAGATTATCGCGTACGAGAGCAGCTGTTTTCATTTGTGATTCAGCTTTCTTCTGCTGAATTAAAACGTCATGCGTTTCTCCTACCCCTTTTGTCAGTAAATCATATACTGCTGTTTGGGCATTATTTTGCGTTTGATTCATATCTTCCAATAAATCAATAAACTTTTTGCCTTCAACTACAGATGTTTCTGAAGTTTTCTGTGTGCCAATCGGCTGAATCGCTCCAAATGGCTGTGTATTTAACATTGGTTGAATTTTCATATTTCCCCTCTTCCCTCTTATCCTCGGCCGATTTCTAAATCTTTATCGAGCATTTTTTTGTTCGCATTTAATACGCTTGTATTTGCTTCATACATTTTTTGAGCAACCATTACATTCGTCATCTCAGCTGTCACATCAATGTTCGGATAACGTACATATCCTTCTTCATTTGCATGCGGATGCGTCGGATCATACACAAGATTTTCATTTCGATCCGTTTCAATACTTTTTATTTTCACTCCGTTAGTAGGAGCTCCATCTAGCATACTTGCAAAACTATTATTTGATTCTAATACTACACTTCGACGGTGATACGGCTCTGCACCCGGTGCTCCCGTCGTATTTACATTTACGATATTGTTAGAAGTAACTTCCATCCATTTTCTCGCTGTAGTTAGCCCTGAACCACTTGCATTAATTGCCTGAAACATCTTTGTCTCTCCTTTTACTATTAACGTCCACGTGCTGCTTGGTTAATAGCGTATTGCGTATTAATTGCATTAATTGAAACACCGTATAATTGGTTTGTCTTCATTAAATCTAGCATTTCTGTCGTTACATCAACACTGTTTCCATCTTTATTCGTTTGCATTGATTTCGTTTGAATCTTTGCGTATGTATTTTTCGTATTTGCTGTCGGTAAGTGCATTACATTCGTTTGATATAAATCTGGATTACTCTTTAAATCCGCAGCATTTTTTTTGTATAATGCACTGCTCATATTCATTTGCTCAGCAAATGTTACATCTTGTGCTTTATAGCCAGGTGTATTCGCATTTGCAATATTACTAGAAACCGTATTTCGCTTCGTTACTAAATAGTTCATATAATGACTTACATCACTAACTAAATCTGGCATATTCCACACCCTTCCTTTTCCATCATGCTCGTTTAGCGCATGATCATCCACTGATGGAAGTTTCACTTTATTATTCATTTTCCTATATGTATTTATTTATTAAAATATTATCTATTTTGTACCCTTACATATTTTATTCCATTTTTCCATTGTTGTCTTTAGAAAAATACAAAAATATAAAAAAGAATATAAAAAACTGTATACGCGTAGTAATCCATGTAACATTTTGATATATAAACAATAAAAAAGAGCTTCCATACACTTCTCTCCATAAAATAAAGACATCTTATTTTTCATTGTTTGGATTATTACCATTCTTTTTATTACAGTCATAAAGTGAAACCTCAATCAGCGGAACGCTTTATTCAAACAATGGAATGGATCCCCTTTTAAAAGGGGTATCCATTTCCATACTTTCCTATTAAAATTTACCGTAAAACGAATTCGCTTTCATTCGTCCATCATTTGTCATAATCATTTCTTCCAAAATCTTTTGCTTATCTCGAATATGCTGTGCTGCCTTAATTATTAATGGACTCACTTCCGCTGCAACATCTGCGCGCGTCTCTTCATCCAATGTCATCATCCAGCGATTTAACATTGCACTCTTCTCAGCAAATTCCCCATCTGATACTTGCAATTCTCCGATTTCATTAAAACAGCCGACAAACGCTCGATAAATATCATTGTTCATTTTCAAGTGCTCCGCGGTAACCGTCTATTAAATCTTGTAACACTTGCACAATCGCATCCATGTCTTTTACTTCACGCGTTACTTTCATCGTCTGAATTTGAATGCTAATCCAATCGTATAAACCAAATAGACTATCATATAAATCTTTAGTGATCTCTGGATTTAATTGAAGCTTTAACTCTTCAAAAATACGTTCTAATTTTTCAAGAAGCGCGTCTCCTTCTTGCAATTTAAAACTATTTAAAAGTTCTTCTAAATTACGAAACTCAACGATACATCTTTCATAAATAAAAATTGTGTTTTTAATTGGATTACTCGTCATAATATCATTTTGCATATAACGTTGCCATGCTTGCATACAATCACTTCCTTAACTTTCATTAATCATCACTTTTTTGTTTTGTCATTGCTTTAATTGTTTTCAGCTGGCTATCAAGCGCCGCTAATGTACTTTCTAATTTTTGATACTTTTTCACAATTTCATCTTGCTTTTGCAAGTTTTGCTTCTCAATATCTCTAATCTTTTTATCTAAATCACTTACACGTGAGTCAATGTTCTTTACTCGCTCTCCGACTACACCTTTATCACCAAATAGTCTTTCAAGTGGCTCTTCCATCATTTTACCTAAACCGTTAGAACCAAAGAAAAATTGCTTCGCTGCATCTGGTTTTTCTTTTAGTGCTTGTGTTAATTTTTCTTCATTAACTTCCATCGTCCCATCTTGCTTTAATTGGATACCAAATGAAAATAAATAATTATCATCTTGCGAGAATGTCACGACGTTATTCAACGCTTGACGTACGCTTTGCATAATTACCTGTCCTTGGAAAACTCCATCTTTCCCAGCAAAAAGATCCACTGTAGAAACTGCTTTATTATACTCTGCTACCATCTTTTTAATAATATTGGCTGCGTCTGTTACGTTGGAATCACTTACCGTAAATTTTAATTCTACACCTTTTGCTTTTGGATCTGTTGTTGTACCTGCATCTGGTGTTCCTTCTACTTTCGGCTCAGTCACCTTTAACAATTCAATTTTCACGCCCGGAAGAGCTTCAATTGTATTTGTAAAACTTTCAGCTCCAATACCATTAATACTATATTTGGCATTTTGTGCTTCATTAATTGTATTGACTGCTGTCCCATCCGCCTTAACTAAACCAATATCTTGAAACAGTGTAGATGTGTTCCCTGAAAAATCAATTTTCCCATCTGTTCCTTCTTTTTTCGAGGACATAAAAATTTTATCTCCAAGTGTATAAGCCGATACGCCATAATCTCCATCATTAATTTTATTTATTAAATCTTTATATGTCATATCAGTTGTTACTTTTAGATCTTTACCGCCTAGTTTTAATGTTTCATCTTTAGGAAGTTTTGCATTTATATCAGCAATCTTATTAGAAGCTATTTGATGACGCTGCGCAAGCTGTGTAATCGTCATATTAAAAGTCCCTGCAATCGCTCCACCATCAGCTTTTACATTAATGTAACCGTCTTGTGTCGTTGTAACTTTTTTCTCATTCCCTTTAAAAGCTGCTAAATCTTTAAACACTTGAGTAAAAGGGGTAAATTGTGTCTTTAAACTTGCATATACTTGTTTATCTTGCGTAAGTTGTTGCTTCTCAGTAGTATATGGTGTTTTTCTCATATCTAATGCTTGCATTTCTAATTCTACAAAGTTAGATGTATCGATCATATTATTTCCGAGGTTCCAAATCTGTTGTCTACCACCAATACCTGTTAACGTCCCTGCCATATTTCTCACTCCTTATTGTTTACATGTAATCTAAAATGCTCGTTTTACTCATCGTACTAACTGCTTTAAGCGTTGCTTCATAAGTTGCATTAATATAAGCTAGGTCAGAAATTGCTACCGCTAAATCAACATCTTCAATTTCTTTACGATTTTCTTGAAGCGCTAAATTTTGCTCGCTTAAAATCGTTTTAAACGTCTCCATTGTGTTCATTGTTGAACCAACTTCAGTTGTGCGGTTAATGATGCTATCTAAGTTTTTCTTATTTTCGCCTAATAATGGTTGCAAAGCTTTTTGATCACCGTTATTCAGCGCTTCACTCATCTGTTTTAACGTTTTTATAACTGGTGATAATAATTCTTCTCCGTTACGAAATGCTTTTAATTCATAGCCATCATTTAGTTGCCAGTTCACATCATTTTTTCCACCTTGATACGTACCATCCTCTGTGAATGGAACTTGTTCAGCGCTATCACCACCGAAAATATAACGGCCTTGCTCTTTCGTATTCGCTAAATACACAACTTGTTTTAAAATTTGATCAATCTCTGCACCGATTGCCTTCAATTCTTTTTCGCTATTCGTTCCATTTAACGCTTGTACTGTTAATTGATCCGCTCTTGTTAAAGATTTAAAAACACCTTGTAAAGTATTTTCAGTTTGTGTTAATACATTTTTCGAATCCGCTAAATCTTTTTGCATTTGTTCAATATTTGCTAACGAATGCTGAATCGCAAATGATTTACTTGCCGCAAGTGGGTCTTCGCTCATAAGAAGATTTTTCTTCCCAGAAGTTACTTGATTTCGATGATATTGCTGTTGCACATTCAAATCCATCATCTGATTCTTTGCCCAGTTTGCATTTTGAAATGTAGATACTCTCATCTTTACCTTCTCCTTTATCTATATTTGAATTGGCGCGAAGAAGAAACCGCACCTATATAAAGCTATCCTCTTCCCTCATAAAAAAAGACTTTTTCGTTTTCATTTAATTTACATGGGGGAGGACGCTTGCTAAACATGGCTATTCTCCCCCTTAACTTCCCATTCAACCATCACATATCTCTGGTCTAACATGGCTTGGTCCACTAAAAGGCTCTGTCCGCTTCTACCCTGCGCCGGACCCTCTCTTCCATCACAAAAAAAGCTTTTTCGATCCTTCTACATGTTATCTAATAATCGAAAACAAACTATCAAACACTTCATTCATCGTCGTAATAGCTTTAGAGTTTGCGACAAAATATTTTTGGAAAGCCATTAAATTAACCATTTCTTCTTCCATATTTACGCCTTCAATACTCATTTTTTCTTGTTGAATACCTTCTAATAAATCTTTATGAATATTTTGATAAGCATTCACTGCACTTTTATCAGAAGCTACACCAACTATAAATTGGTCTAATGCTTGTTTATAAGAAAGACCTTCTTTATAATCTCCATCTGTAATTCCTGCTAGTTTATTTGCTGTTTCAGCGGAGATTTTCATTTTCGAAACATCTTTTGCGAATTCAGGGTTTAACTGAATATCTTTCGCATGATCTCCAACGAAGAAATCTTTTCCCATCACTGTATTCACTTGACCTTTTACAGAACTCATTAATTCTTCAAGGTTTTTCTTATAACTAGCAATCTTCGCTTTCGTATCTATCGCTGATTGAATTGCTCCACCATTTAAAGGAATATCCGATCCATAAATCGCAACAGACATTGGTTCTTTTTCTTTATTTAATTGAAGTGGATATGTATCTTGTCCATTTACTGTTAAAACACCATTCATTCTAACACTCGCGATATTAGGATTCATAGATTCATAAGATACTTCGATATTGGCATACTTAGACATCTCTGTAACGATGCGATCACGTTCGTCTAATAGTTGATTAGGTACTTGTGTCCCCGCTTGTCCAATTTTTTTATTCGCCTCTGCTAAACTAGCACCAAGACGATTAAATTCATTCACATGTGCTTCAATATCTTCTGTCGTCTGTGCTTCTGCTGTATCTAAGTTTTTCGCAAGACGATTTATCTGACTTGTGAACTTCCCAGTTTCAGAAACTAATGTATCGTAGTAGTTTGGTTGTTCTGGATTTTTTGCAACTTCACGAAAAGCATTGAAGAATCCATCCATTAAACTAGATAATGAATTTTTCCCTGTCGTTCCTACCATAGACTCTACTCGTGATAAAGTAGAATTCATATATGCGTAGTAAGAGAACTGTGACAACTGATCATTAAATTGCTTCGTTTTCACTTCATCTGTAATACGGTCAACTCCTAATGTTTGTACACCATAACCGATTCTCTGTTCAGGCGTATGACCGTTACTTGCTCCAACAGATCCGTAATTTACCATTTGACGAACATAACCCGGCGTATGAATGTTAGATAAGTTTTGTTTTGTCGTTTGTAATCCCATTTGGGCCGCTAGCATACCAGATAACGGCGTATTATAATCAGATAATCTCATAATGCTTCACTTCTCCTTTACAATAGTTCATTCATAAAGATTTGCGAATTATTGTTTTTCTCCAAATTGTATTCAGAAACGGAATCCACAATACTTTCTGTAGTTTTTAATAGTACGTTTAAGTAATATTGATTTTTCAAAAGAATCATTTTTACATTTTCTTCTAATTCTTTTAAACTTTTTTGTATTTCTTCCATTTTTTCATTTTCTTCCTGTGAAAAATACGAAAATAGCGAACGCATACGCAACGGTTCAACTTGTTTTTCTTTACAAAGCTGAACAACCATTTCCTCAAAAGATCGCGATAATCCTTTAACACCTTCTATGTACTGCAATTGCTCTACTTGCAACTTTTGAACTGCATTTACATTTTTATTTTTTAAATTCTCATATATTTGTTCCCCAAGCGTTTGAATATTTTCATATGCCTTTTGAATAATAACGAGCTTTTCATATAATTGTATGTACATATAGCTTCCTTTCCTTTACAAGACTAAATTTACAATCAAACCATGAATTTCTCCAATTTGATTTAACATTTCTAAATGCCCTGTTTTCGTATTAATTAAATTCATAACATCTTCTAACTCAGTTAATCCCATTTCAACTTGTTTTACAATCGTCATTTTCTGCGAATATCCGTAACGCGGATGACGAGACATAACATCTTTATACTGCAATACGTTATCAACGTAAAAATTCAAAAATGATTTTACAGTATTTTTGTATTCCATTACATTATCGAGCGTTAACTCTAATTCGATTTTCTCTTTAATTTCTCCAATGTTATCAACAAGTGCTTCCATTTGTTCTAACAATTTATCGTTTTTCGGATCTGCATGCAAATTATCCGAAAAAGCAAGTCCTGTCCTGACATTTGCTTCTTTCGGCATTTGAGTAGCAGGCGGTATATGCGATAAAATTGGATTATGCGAGATAGAACGCAGCATATATATCACCTATTTATTTTTTTATTTCCTTCTAAACTTAATCGTAAAATCTAGTTATTTATAATTATACTCTGTACAATGATATTTTGCAGTTATTTTTTATAGAAGATATGTTACAATTTAGCATGAGGTGGCACAAATCTATGAATATTTTTCTTTGTGGTTCAAATCAATTAACAGCATTAGATCAGGAAGAAATAAAAAAATTTTTAATTGACTATGCTCACAAACATAAAATTTACATATTATGTTATAAAGCTATTGAAAATGAGGTTCTTCGTTTCTTCATTGAAAACGAAAGACTTGCTCAAAATTTATGTCTTTACACACTACAACCGTTACAAGTATTAACAGACGAATTTCAAGAAGTCGTTGATTACTTAAGAAAACACGGAGCCGAGTATATTACTTTTGATCATCCTTCCGACTCCATTTATCGATCAGATTATATGTTTTTTGTCAAGCAAATTGTCGAAGATACCGATTTAGTTCTCTGTTTTTATAACGGAGATAAACATACGTCTGTCATTCCCGTTGACGTTGCAAAAGAAGCAGGAATTGATGCTGTTATTTATGATTTACCAGGCTTACATGAAAAGCAGATGAAAAAAAGCTTTGAACAAAAAATTCGTATGATGTAAAGGGGGAGGCACAATATCGTTATTGTGCCTATTGTAAATATGATAACTGAACAAGATTATAATCAATTTGTCGTAAGTTTTAAACAGCACTTTAATATGGATATCGCTTCCTATAAGCAAGATAGAATGCGCCGAAGAATCGACGCTTTCATTTCGAGAAAAGGTTTTGAAAATTACACAAATTTTTTAAATAATTTACGCACCGATCAAACGTTATTTTTAAGTTTTATTGACTATATTACAATTAACGTATCAGAGTTTTTCAGAAATAAAGAGCGCTGGCAAACGTTAGAGACGAAAGCTCTACCAAAGCTACTTGAACAAAATAACGGTAAATTAAAAATTTGGAGTGCTGCTTGCGCTGCCGGTGAAGAACCATATACACTTTCTTTAATATTATCGAAGCATCTAGCTCCGTTTCGTTATGACATTCAAGCAACGGATCTTGATTTTCATGTTTTAGAAACTGCAAAACGTGGTCAATATACAGAACGCTCTTTGAAAGAATTACCTAATGATTTAAAACAACGTCATTTCACAAAAGAAGATGATACATATATATTGCATCAAAATATTAAACAGCAAGTTACATTTAAACAACATGATTTATTAATGCAGACATTTGATACGAACTACGATTTAATTATTTGTCGAAATGTAATGATTTACTTTACAGAAGAAGCAAGAATAAAGCTTTATGAAAAGTTTAGTCGTTCTTTACGAAAAGGCGGCGTACTATTCGTTGGTAGCACAGAACAAATTTTAACACCCGAACGCTACAACCTTCAGCGTTTTGATACATTCTTCTACGAAAAAATATAGAAAAAGGTCGTCATAATTGAAATGACGACCTTTTTTTATTATATAATACGAATCAATATGATACCTATAACCCATATAAAGAGAAATAGAGCTGTAACAGACCATTTATGCTCTTGAATCGTATGTTTCAACGCATGCGATAATTGCGTCATATTCATTTCTGCAAGTGCTCTCCACACACTCACATCACGTTCTTTAGAAATACGATCCGTACCGCTAATTAAAATTGTTTCGTTAGACAATTTTGTCATGTAAGCTGTAATAACTGTTATCATTAAATTCGTATTTCCTTCTGATGTATCTTGTTCCACTCTAGAAATGAGCGCACTTACATCAAGTAACGGAATATGCACTTTTCTTCCAAACGAAAGCTGCACTTCAGCGAAATCATACGTTCCGTCTAATAACGGAACTCCCTTTATATGAGCTTGTTTAATAAGCCCCTGTAAACTTCTAACAATTTGTTCATATATTTTTTCCGATTGCTTTCCTTCCTCGGACAACATATGTAACTTTGAAAACAACTGCAACACGGTATCCATTTCCTTAGAAAGCATTTCTTTTACAATCTTTCCATCACCTAAACTTGCAAGCAAAATCCCTATTTCATTGTTTTTCGAAATGATTTTGGGCTGCCCAGTAATCACAAGGTTACTCCGCTTTCGTTCTTTCTGAATTTCATGTTCTGAAATAGCTGCAGGCTGTTTTAATGGTTGTAGCGTCTTATTTTCAATTGTAGTACGTTTAATTTCCATCTAAGCGCCTCCACTACTATCAAATTATTAGCCCCACTCTTTATTACTCTTTAAAACTAAAAATAGTACAAATAATCCTGACATAATAGCAAACACATTAGAGGCTTGTACTCCCTGTTCACTTTTTTCTTCTTTTTTCTCTTGTTCTTCTATTTTCTCTTTCTTTTTAGAAACGACTTGATTTTCATTTTTGCTTTTTTTCTCTTTATGAGCCTTCACATTATTTACTTCCTTATTGTCTGTCGCTGGCTCTTTTATAACGTAGTTGATTTCCTCTTTCTCTTTCAAAGGCTCTTTTATAAAATAGTTTACTTTCTCGTCTTGCTTTGGAATTTGAATAACTGGAAGTTTTTCTTCTGGAAGCGGCATCTCTATTTTCGGATCTTCCTGCTTCTCAATTTCTTTCTTATCTTCTACTTCATTTTGATTCTCTTGCTCTTCTATCTTTTCATCATCTTTCACTTTTTGTTCGATGATAGAAACGATATATTCACTCTCTGTCACAAGTTTGTTACCTGCCCCATCTGTTACTTCCACAATAAGTTGATGCGGCCCAACAGGTAAAGCTTCTGTTATTTCAAATATTTTCTGCCAATCCATGTCGCGTTTATTATAGTCTAATAAAAAAGTAATATCGTTACCGTCTTCTTTTCCTTTTAATATAACGCGCACTTCTTTAACAACCGATTCTATATCTACCGTTTGTACTCGTATATGAACGGATTCTCCCTTTTTCCGTTCAATTAAGTTCCCTTTTGCCTCATCAATACTAACTTTCTCTAACTTTGGCAATTCTTTATCTATAGTTGGTGCTTCATTGTTTATACGAATGAGCGGGACATTTAATTCGTTCTCTATTACTTCTTCCTTCTCATCTTCTTTATAGCTTTCAACAAGCCTAAGGTTCCAATCACCTTGTAAATCATATATTCCGGCCTTATAATTAGCGATCCATCGCTTCGTTTCTTCTTCATACTCAAAAGATATTATTCTCTCTTGTCTGTACTGCTCACCATTTTTTTGTAATTGTAATATGCCTTTTACACTTTGAATGTTTTTTTCATTTGATTCTACAGCAATCCGCACTTCTTCGCCAACCTTTAGCTCCTGCTTATTAACTGTAATAACCCCTCGGTCTGTTTCTATCGTTCTTTCTTCTTTTTTTTCTTTCCCTTGCTCATTTTCTACTGCTTTTTTTTCATCTTCAACCGAGGGCATTTCCACTTGTTCCGGCTGTTCCTGAACTTCTTTATTTTTTCCCTCTTGGTCATTCATTTCGCTTATATTTTGATCTTGTACACTTTTTTCTTCTGCCTGCCCTTGTGATGGTAAAAATATACATATATGTAAGAATAGCCAACTAACTAGAAAAAACTTTACGTTTTTCATCTATTTGTTCAAACTCCTATTTTGACGCCTTATAGCGATTTCGTCATTTTCACTCCGAAAAACCCATCTACATTTACAAGTTCTCCATACGCCACTAATACATCGTTCACATAAATTTGAATCGGTTCATCAATATCTTCATCAAGTACGACCGCTTCATTTTCTTGTAGACTTAAAATATCTTGAATTGTTCTCACTGTACTTCCAAATACAAATTTAACATTCATTTCTACATTTTGTAGAATAGATGTATCCATATATACTGGCTCAACTTGCTTGACTTCTTTATATTCAATTGGCTGTACGACTGGTGCAGGAATTTCTTCCTCTTCAACAACTTCCTCAACTATTTCTTCTTGCTCTTCCACCATCGGATATAGAAGTCTTCTAACCATTTCTTTCGCTTCTGATATCGGTAGTATTTGATACATCTTTGATTGAAGGAGATCACCAATTTCAAGATTAAAAGTAATTTGAACGAGTTCGTCAACTGCCATCGACTCTCCCAAATATTCCATTTCTTCTTTTAAAGAAACAAATTTAACGTCTGGTGGTGTCATATCCATTTTTTCTTTAAACATTTCTGACATCGCTGTTGCAGCATGCCCCATCATTTGGTTCATAATTTCTTTAATGCCACTTAACTCTAATTCACTTAGCTCTTTCTCCGGATCAATTTCACCCGTTCCCATCATCATTAAATCTACCATTGTTAAAGCAACATCTTTCGTAAATACGAATACATTCTCATTTTTTAGTCCTTCAACAAAATCGACATTTAAAATAACAAACGGAACCGGTACTCCTTCATAATGACGAACATTAATCGCCTCTACATTTGGTGTACTAATAGTGACAGGCTGATTTAAAAGCGTCGATAGTACTGTTGAAGCCGAACCGATTGAAATATTCGCAATTTCACCAAGCACATCTTTCTCTTCTTGTGTTAATTGCTCTTTTTCTACATGCTCTTCTACAATCTCAGTTTCCTGCACTTCCGTCGGCTCATCTATTTCTTCTTCCACACCACCAGATAATTGTAACAATTTATTTATCATTCGCTTCGCATGTTCAACTGAAACAACCTGTACAAGCTGAGAATTCACAAGATTATCTATTTTTAATTCAAACGATACTTTAACAACCATATTATTCCCATTAATACCAGAAATCTTCTCCATCTCTTCTGTAAGTTGCACAACTTTAATTGTTGGCGGAGACATGTCTACCGTATCTTGGAAGAATTCTGACATAGATGTTGCTGCGAATCCCATCATTTGATTCATAGCTTCTTGTACTGCACTTAGCTCTAATTCACCAAGCTCTTTTCCCTCTTCAACTTCACCTGTTCCCATCATCATTAAATCAGCAATAGATAAAGCAACATCTTGTTGAAGAACAAGAAGATTTTCCATATCTAATCCTTTTGTGAAATGGATATTTAATACAACATGTGGAATTTCAACATCACTTGTATCATATAAATCTACCAATTCTACTTGAGGAGCAGTAATACTTACTTGCCTATTTAAAATTGTTGATAATACAGTCGAAGCTGAACCAAATGATATATTAGCAATCTCACCAAGAATATCGCATTCTTGAGGCGTTAAATGTTCATTTTCTTTTTCTAGCACAATTGTGCCAGTATCCCCTTTTGTGTGTTGCTCAGGCATTTTTCCTGCCTCCTCATTTTTGTTTTTCTATCAAATGATTTAAACTCTCTATTACACTCGTTATATTTTACCAAACTTATCATCCGAATTGTGAACATGTATTTATTTCCACAATATGTGTAAACGACGGTTTTCATATACTTATATTATTAGTTCTACCCAAAAAGCTCCCCAATTGTATACAAGTGGGGAGCTTCCTTCATTCCTATTATAAACCTTCTGGGTTTAAAATGAGGACCACTCGTCCATCACCGAGAATTGTCGCACCAGAGAAATAGTTAGAGCTCTCTGCAAAGAAATCACCTAATGACTTTAAAACTATTTCTCTTTGACCGATAATTGTGTTTACGATAAGTCCATAGCTACGATGTGTATTACGAACAATTAACACAGGAACCATTTGACTATCATATGATGCGAACGCCTCATCTACTGTTTTTTCACCAAATACAGTACTTAAATGTTTCACTTCAATAATTTGATTGCGATAGTTTAAAACGTCTTTCCCTTGTAACGATTGTATGTCTTCTTTCTTAATTCGAATGGCTTCAGCAATATTGCCAAGAGGCAAGGCATAACGCTTATCATTTGTTTGAACAAGCATTGATTGAATAATAGACAATGTTAAAGGAAGTTCAATTCTGAATGTACTTCCTTTTCCTTCTTCAGAATCAATAATTAAATGCCCACCTAAACTATGAATCGTATGTTTAACAACATCTAATCCAACCCCACGTCCAGAAAGGTCAGATACAACTTCCGCTGTACTAAATCCCGGTTGGAAGATAAGATCAAACACTTCACGATCCGTTAATTTATTTGCCTCTGATTCCGTTACAACACCATTTTTTATCGCTTTTTCTAATACTTTTCCTTTATGAATACCATTTCCATCATCAGTAATTTGAATTACGACATGATTTCCACTATGAAACGCCTCTAATTTAATAGTACCTGTCTCATTTTTCCCGGCATCACGTCGGTTTTCGACAGTTTCAATACCATGATCAATTGCATTACGAATTAAATGAACGAGTGGATCACCAATTTCGTCAATAACAATTTTATCAACTTCAGTATCTTCACCTTTAATTTGTAAATCGATTTTTTTACCTAAATCTTTCGCTAACATACGTACCATACGCGGAAAACGATTGAAGACCGTTTCAATCGGTACCATACGCATATTTAATAATACATTTTGGATATCTTTTGAAATATCCCCTAATCGATTTAAATGCTCGATTAACTCTTTATTTTGAATCGTTTCTGCTAATTCATCAATTCGTCCACGCTCAATTACACTTTCTTCAAACATATTCATTAATCTTTCGATTTTTTCTAACTGAACACGAATAGAACGATTCTCTACTTTAGCATTTTTCGTTTTTGTATTACTTTTAGCCGGTGTAGTACTAGCTGTTGGAGTTCGTGCCTCTAGAGATGGATCCAGCTGCGTTGCTGCAATAGATTGTACGATTCCTTCTTCAGCTATATTTCCTTGCTTCACTTCTACTTTCTCAATTTCAGAAACGTGAAGCACCACCTGTTTCAATTCTTCAACACTACGATCAGTATCCATATATACTGTAAACTCAAATCCAAAAGCATCCGCTTCGATTTCTTCAATGCTTGGAACCGTTTTTTGTATATCCCCTACATTTTGTAATGCTTCAATACACATAATGGCACGTACTGCTTTTAAAATGGCTTGTTGTTCGACGGTTATATATACTTCATGTGAAACTGTATCATCATTGTTTATACTACTTTGCTCTACTTGTTCCATAGAAGCTTCTACATTCCCATTTAATAATGCTTCTAATTTATGCTTTGTAGATACAACATCAATATTACCCATTCCGCCCTGCTGCACATCTGTAACCATCTTTTCTAAATTATCAATGCACTCAAAAATAACATCAATAATATTAGCATTCACCATCATATTTCCGTGACGGATTTCGTCTAAAACATTTTCCATCTTATGAGTTAAATCTGCCATTTCCGCAAATTCCATACTCGCAGACATACCTTTAAATGTATGAGCTGAGCGGAATATTTCCCCTACAACACCCATATCGGCAGGATTCTGTTCTAAATTTAGCACATTTTCATTTAGCGACTGTAAATGTTCTTCTGCTTCTTCAAAAAATATATTTAATAGATCTGTTTGCATTTTAATCCCCTACCTGTCTAACAAACATTTCATTTATGTATAACAATTTAGTGTTTTATAACGAGAAAAAAGGGGGCCACACGTCTATCCGCTATCATTGATTTGATTCTTTGTGGCACCCCTTCTATATTAGCTATTTGCTACTTTTGTTAAAGCTTCGATAACACGATCGGCTTGAAATGGCTTTACAATAAAGTCTTTTGCCCCGCCTTTAATTGCATCTAATACCATACCTTGTTGTCCCATTGCAGAACAAATAACAACCTTTGCACTCGAATCAATTTTCATAATTTCTTTTAATGCTTCAAGTCCGTCCATTTCTGGCATAGTAATATCTAGTGTTACAATATCAGGTTGAAGTTCTTTATACTTTTGAATCGCTTCTACCCCATTCTCTGCTTCACCGATAACTTCAAATTCTGAATTACTTTTTAATAAGTTTTTAATCATTGTTCGCATAAACATTGCATCGTCTACAACTAAAATTTTATGTGCCATTCTTTTTGGTTCTCTCCCTCTATGTATAAATATATCTTAATATTTCACCTTATCATTCTCACTCATTATACAAAATAAAACGAGAAAATTTAATATTTTTTTAAAAGAATTTCTGTATTTTTATTATTTTATTAATAAAATGGAAATATATTATTCTTTAATATATATTACAACGCGCCGGTTTTTCTCCCAATTTTGCGGTGAATCATTTGATGCTACTGGTTTTGTGTCCGCATATCCTACCGCTGCTAATCGTTTATCATCTACATTATACACTTCAATTAAGTGGTGAATCATATTAGCTGCTCGTGCTGAAGATAATTCCCAGTTGGAAGGAAATTTTTCATTATGAATCGGTCTACTATCTGTATGTCCTTCTACAACAATTGGGTTTGGTACCGATTGAAAGAACCCTACTAATTGACTAATTACTTCTTTTGCTTCCGGCTTAACATTCGCATCACCTGTATCGAATATTAAGTTATCTACTATAACGATGCTAACACCTGTATCTTCTCGATATACATTCACTTGACTAACACCATTATTATCTACATATGCTTTTAACTTTTTATACAATTCATCCATTCGTTTTTTTGAAACTGCTTTTTCATCATTTTTTTCATGTGAAATATCTGGTATTGTACCTTCCATTACTTTCGCATCCACTTGTTCTGCATCACTAAACTTTTCAAGCATCTTCGATAATTTTACTGTATCTTGTTTTGATGTAGCAACTAATAGTACAAAAAAAGTCAATAACAACATCGTTAAATCAGTAAAAGTCGTCATCCAACGAGGCGATCCTTTTTGCGGTCGTTTTATCATCACCATACCACTCCTTGAAATATTAGGCTGCTCGTTTTTCTTTTTTTATCTTCGTTTCATATACGTATGTATCAAGTTTTAACTTTAACTTAGAAGGAATTTGTCCTCGGTAAAGCTCTGTGATTGCTTCTATTACAAATTTCTTCTCTGTATACAAATCTTCAATGCCACGATACACTTTTTCAGATAACGGTATTGCAATCATGTTTGCAATAACTGATCCATACAATGTCGTCAACATAGCAACTGCCATTCCTGTACCAATTTGCGATGTATCTTGCAAGTTTTGAAGCATAATAATAAGACCAATTAAAGTTCCTATCATACCCCACGCTGGAGCGAAATCACCAATCTTATCTAATAATGTTGCTCCTTTTCTTAACTCATATACTTCTGTTTCAACATCTCTCATTAATACTTCTTTTAATTCTGCTTCATCATATCCACTTAACATTAAACGAATCCCCTTTTGAATAAAAGGATTGTCTACTTGCTCTCCATCAACTTCTAACGAGAGTAAACCATGTTTTTTAGACTTCTTTGAAAAATCAACGAACAAATCCGTTAACTGTTCTAGATTTTCCTCTCTTCTATGTAAAACAGTAAAAATACTTTTCGTATATTTTTTTATTTCTCCAAATCTATATGCCACAATAATTGTCGCTGTTGTTCCCCCTATAACGATCAAAATAGATGACACATCTAAGAAATTTTTAAAAGCTTTTATTCCACCACCGCCAAGCATGATCGCTGCAATTAAAATAACGAAACCTACTACAATGCCAAAGGGGCTAGAAATATCAAACTTCCTTTTTTTCCTTTGCGGTCTAGCTAATCCTTGATTTTCGTCTCCCATATTCCTACCCTTCCTTTTTCGTTTTCGTAAAACATTTTTTTATTTTAATAATGCGTTTTCACATATAACAATCATTATACGCGTATCATCTATTTATCGCAATATACTCATTAAATTGACACATTTCATTTCTATATTAGAATTATAGTATGGAAATATGAGGAGGATCACGATGGAACATAACATTTTACAAGTCATTGCATTAGCAGAAAAACTAAAATATGAAATGCGACATAGTTGGCTTTCTAACGGACGTCAAGAAAGTGTTGCTGAACATACGTGGCGTATGTCCCTAATGGCTATCTTAGTTGAGCCTTATTTGGATCAAAAAGTAAATATAGAAAAATTACTTAAAATGGTTATTATTCATGACCTTGTCGAAGCAGAAGCTGGTGATATTCCTGCCTTTGATACGATGAATAGCCGTGAATTACAATTACAAAAACAAAAAAATGAGCAAAAGGCTATTTTAAATATTAAACGTACACTAGAAGGTTCTCTTGGCGTGGAATTATACGATTTATGGATGGAGTTCGAAGCGAAAGAAACGTATGAAGCAAAAGTTGCTAATGCACTTGATAAACTTGAAGTAAAAATTCAGCATAACGAAGCTGATATTGATACTTGGCTACCAATTGAGCATAAAATGACTTTCCAAGTTGGTAAACATACAGATTTTGACTCTTTCTTATCTAGATTACAAAAAATCATTGAACAAGACGGAGAAAAAAAATTACTAGCTGCTGGCATTGACATTGAAGCATGTAAACAATAACCATTTAATTATGAAATAAGACACTCAAAATGAGTGTCTTATTTCATAATTGTTGATATTGCCTGCTTATAAATAAGTTGTTGTTTTCCATCTACTAATATTAATACTGTAAATCTATCTACTCCAACTACTTCCCCTACTATTCTTACTCCACTCTTTAAAAATATAGTAACTGCACCTTTTTCTTCTTTTATTTGTTTATACAACTCTTCTTGTAAGTGTTCCATAACTGTTTTCCCCTTTACAAATAAATAATCCTAATATGAAAAAATAAAGATTAATCACTTATATACTTTGTCTTTTATATTCATAAACTTATTAATTAGTATATCTAAATCTCGACTAAATAACAAAACTTTATCATGATCTAATCCATGCCTAGCAACAAGTTGAATTAACTCTTTCTTTTTATGTTCTATTTTATTGTGTAATTGTCCCATCTCCATCTCTATACTAAAACTCCCTTTTCCCATAATATTACTTGTAAAATTATAGTACATTTCCACTCATAAAAAAATAAAAAAATGGCTTTTTTTACAAATTTTATATTTATGAAAAGAAATTTTAATGTAATTGTAAGTTACATACCCCTTTCATTTGCAATACATTCACCTAGTATACACTTCCATATTGTTTTACCATTTTTAAAAAAGCGCTATGAAACAAAGTAAATATCACATTTAAATCCGATCACAGGCTCTTGTCTAATTAGAAGTAAGACTTGCTCCTTTTCTAAATAAAAACATATCTTATAAAGTAATCCATTAGTTATATAGATTAATTTCCTAAAAAGGAGGAAAAAACATGAGCTTTGGTGGTAGTTGCGCTGGTTTCGGCGGTGGATTTGCTTTACTCATCGTGCTATTCATCCTTCTAATCATTATCGGATGTAGCTGTTGGGGTGGCGGCGGAGGGTTTTAAATATAATACGTATCCTTTTCGCTAAACTCTAAATGAATGAAATAGGTTAACTAAAAACTATACGAAAACAGCTCATATTTGAGCTGTTTTTTCATACTTTCGTATGAATTTATGTCCATCTTTTTTGTGATTTCAACTAACAAGAAATCGTTTACTATGGAATAAGAAACATTTTTACTAAGGAGGATTATAATGATTAAAGGTCTTTATGAAGCACATTTACCTGTCTGTAATTTAGAAATTTCGATACCTTTTTATGAATCACTGGGGTTAAATTTATATAAAAGAGACAACGATATCGCCTTCTTTTGGATTGTAGAAAATGAAAGTTGGATTGGTCTTTGGGAAGGAAAAGAATACAAAGTCAATTATCATCCATCCTTACGACATATCGCTTTCCAAGTAAGCTTACACGATTTAGAAAACGCAATACACTGGCTCAAACAGAAAGGAATTCCAGCGCGAAAAGACTTTGGAATGGAGCCAATTGAGCCAATCGTTTTTCCAGAATTAGCACACGCCTCCGTATATTTTAACGATCCTGATGGAAATAGTTTAGAATTCATTGCACAATTACCTGTTGGACTACCTAAAGCAGAGAAAATGTATTTAAGTGAATGGAAAAAGCATGTACAAACATCGCCAATAGATAGGGATTAATTTTTATGTCAGTACAATCAGTTTCTTATTCCACACTTCTTAGAACAAATAAAAACTTTAAAAAACTATTTTATGGTCAAACATTAAGTGTACTTGGAGATTGGTTTCATACTGTCGCTTTATTAACACTCGTCTATAGCATAACAGAATCTTCATTTATGTTAGCACTCACTTTTATGAGCAAAGGGTTACCTCAACTTCTTCTGAGCCCATTCATAGGCGGCATTGTAGACCGTTTTTCAAAAAAGAAAATTATGATTTTTACTGATAGTTTACGAGGAATTATCGTCCTCACTTATTTATTAGCATTCTACAAAATTGAAATTATTTTCGTTTCTAATATATGCTTATCAGTACTCTCTTGCTTATTCGAGCCTGCTAAGCAATCAACTCTAAAAAATATCGTACATCAAAAGCATTTCGTAACCGCTAACTCTCTTTCTAGTACAATCAATGGTTTTATGTCTATTATGGGAGCTTCTTTAGGTGGGCTCATTGCACAATCTTTAAGTATCGAGATTGCCTTTTTTATTAATAGCCTATCATACTTTATTTCAGCCTATATTATTTATAAAATAAAGATCCCTTCTCGTGACACTTTTAGCAAGAAAAAAGCGTTTTTCACTGATATAAAAGATGGTTATACATACATATTACAAAGCAAAATTATTTTAACATTAATTCTTGTCGGCATTTCATGGGGCATTATTGGAGGTGCCTATCAGTTACTTCTAACAATCTATGCCGAAAGAATCTTCCACACTAACATTGGTATTTTATATGCGGTTCAAGGGGCTGGACTTATGATTGGCAGTCTCTTCGTTAATCTTTATATATCTAAAAATGAAGACAAAATGAAAAGAGCATTTGGTTGGGCCTATTTACTGCAAGGAATTTTCTTTCTCGGATTCATTCTATCCGATCAACTTATTATCGGTATCATTACATTACTCTGTATGCGTATAGCAGGAGGAATCATCGTACCACTTGATACGACATTACTACAAACGTATACGCAAGAAAACATGATTGGTAAAGTTTTTTCATTTCATTATTCCATCTACGGATCGCTTATTCAGTTATCTATGTTTATTACAGGATGGTTTTTAGAAATCCTTTCTCCTCAAGTGATTGGTAGCTTGTTAGCTATATGCTGTATTTTTGTTAGTTTTATATGGCTTTTCTTGTTTTATGGCGGGGAACTTAGTGAAGAATCTACTATCACTTAATGGCATGTATATGTACATGCCATTTTTATTTTTGTCGAAATTCACAAGAAAAAGGCGATTTATTTCTCTTACGTTCTAATTTTTTAGAATGTACAATAAATTTAGATTATAAGAAAGGGGCTAACATAATGTTTGAGGATCGACTTACCATTTCAGCAGAACAACAAAAGCTAATTTCCAATGCAACTCGCATTCAAATTCTTCACCTTTTAAAAGACGAAACACTCACTGCAAAACAAGTATCTACTAAACTAAATAAATCTGCTGGTAGCGTTCACTATCACATCCAAATTTTATTTGACGGAGGCTTACTTGAATTAGTAGATACAAAGGAAAAACGAGGGATTATTGAAAAGTACTATAAAGCAAAATCTGCTCACTTCTATATTGAAGAAGCAGGAACGGAAGGAACAAATACAGGGAGCCATATTGTATCTCATTTATTTTTAACTCCAGAGGAATTACAACAACTCACTTGGGAGCTCTCACAAGTTTTATTACGCTGGGAAAGCAAAACCGCTCGTCAATCAGCCTCAGAAGAAGAATACGCTATTTCCTGCCGGATTAAAAAACAATGAAAGAAAGGTCCAATTGTTTATGAAAAATAAATTATTATTATTGTCGGGAACAGGAATTTCTCGTTTAGGTGATTTTATGTATCTCATCGCTCTAAACTTAATGGTGTTAAATAGCACAAACTCCCCTGCTGCTGTAGCAGGATTATGGATTGTAGGTCCAATTGCCACCGTTGTTACAAAAATATGGTCTGGTAGTATTGTAGATCGATTAAATAAACGGTCAATTATGCTCATCGCAGATATTATTCGAGCAGTTCTCATCGGCTGTATTCCACTATTTGATTCTATTTGGGCCATTTATATTTTTATCTTTTTGACTCGCATTGCTACATCATTTTTCGATCCAGCTTCATTCACTTATAAAACAATGCTCATACGAGCTGAAGAGCGCGCTCAATTCAACGCTTGGAATAGCTTATGTACAAACGGGGCTTTTATTATCGGTCCAGCTCTTTCCGGAATACTTCTCACTACTTACTCGGCAGACTTTGTTATTTACTGCAATTCACTTTCATTTCTACTTTCTACAATTCTCATTTACTTCTTGCCAAACATTACATTACAAACAAAGCAAAACGAAGAGGTTGCAAATACTTTCGTACAAACATTACGAAGTGATTGGAAACAAGTTTTTTCATTCGCTCGAACGGAAACTTACATTATTCTCATATTCGTTTTATTTCAATCCACTATGCTTGTTTCTATGGCACTCGATTCACAAGAAGTTGTTTTCACAAATCAAGTACTGTTTTTATCCGATATAGAATATAGCATGCTTGTTAGTATAACTGGTGCTGCTTACGTTTGCGGTTCATTTCTCGTCTCTCTCTTTGCCAAACGATTAGCAATTCAACATTGTATCGGATTAGGTATGATTTTCACAGCAATAGGTTATGTGATTTTTGCCTTTTCAAATTCATTTATAGTCGCAGCGAGCGGTTTCATTTTACTTGGCATTTCTTCATCATTTGCTGGTACTGGCTTTATAACATTTTATCAAAATAACATCCCTGTACATATGATAGGACGTATCGATAGCGTGTTTGATTCAATAAAAAATTTCATCCAAATCTTTTTCATTTTAGCAATTGGAGCATCCGCACAATTTCTTTCCGTTCAAATTACTGTAATCAGTAGTTCATTACTCATTCTTTTCCTTTCCTGTTTATTAGCAATCCGGGTAATGACGCCTTCACGAGAAAAATATTTTAAAGCTACAGGATCATCTTTGGAATATTAACCGCAACATAAAAAGCGGCTATTTGCCGGGCAGTAAGATCCCAATTGGTGTGGGCTAATAATCAGTGGGGGATGAACAAAACCCCCACTGATTAAAATTTCACTTTATGTTAAAATATTTATTGGATCTGATTATGTAGGGGGGCTATTTTGGAGATTATATTCATTTTCATATGTATTATATTAGTAGCTTCTATTTTACAAACAAGTACAGGTTTTGGCTTTTCTATTATGGCAACACCTTTCTTACTCATGCTATTTCTACCACAAGAAGCTATACAAATAAATATCATTTTATCATTAATTATTTCCATATCACTCATTTGGAAAATAAGAATGGACATTGATTTTATTCTACTGAAAAGATTAATTTTCGGAAGTATAGTTGGTGTTCCTTTTGGTATTTTAATTTTCATTTCCATTAACATCAACACATTTAAATTAGCAATTAGCATCCTGCTCTTACTATTAACGTTGATGCTAATATGCAACTTTAAGATTAAATCAACAAAATCTAGAGATTTCTTAGTGGGTGGATTATCCGGTCTTTTAACGACAAGTATCGGTATGCCAGGACCACCCCTGTTACTTTACTTTACAGGAACTGATACGAAAAAAGAGAAGTTGAGAGCAACTACTTTGGCTTTTTATCTGTTTATATATTTCATTAGTCTCATAACTCAAATACTCTTTACTGGCACAAACAAAACAATTTGGGAATCAAGTTTTTATGCAATTCCAATCGTATTTCTAGGTTTGTTTATAGGTCAAATTATCTTCAAATGGCTTAATCAACGGATTTTTAAAATATTTACGTATATCCTTTTAAGTTGCACGGGGGGGTATCTTCTTATTGAAAGTTTGAACTTGTTATAGAGGCTGCTTTAGATAGTGCACAATAATAGATAGGTTCAAACGAAATTATTGCTGCATTTTCAAGTGCGGTGGGGCATTCTATATCAAAACTTAAATAACTTTATTGGCAGTTTACAATTAGCAATAATCGTTCTTTCGTAAGACAAATATTTTAAATCGAATACTAAATAAAACGATAAAAAGCGGCTATTATGCCGCTTTTTACATTAAATATTTTATAAAGCAAAGACCTGCACTTACTATCACGAATATATTAAAAAATAAGAAAAACCCTTTTTCAAAATCTGTATACTTTTCTACTTTTACTCCACGTTTTTTTAACTCCATAACTATCATTGCAACTTCACGTGCATACTCAATACTTCCAAATTGTATATGAGTGTTATTATATTTGATCTCAAAGACATTTTTCATTTTTTTATGTTGCGAAATAGATTGTATATCCTCTATTGGCATGCTATGCTCATTTGTTTTTTTAAAATAACAATCTAATCCTTTCATGATTACTCTTTTATTTGTTAAAACGATATAATAATAAAAAGTAGCTCCTACGTAATATATATTTGGTATTACTTTATTATTTGTCATATATCCTTCGTCTACTAATAGTTCCTTCTCAATTTCTTCACCAGTTTGTAATTCGTTCCTAATTGATTCTTCTAACATTTGTAAAGTTATTTTTTTTAGTAGATCTCCATTTCTCACATAATACTTATCTATATTGATAGACTCATTCGCCTCTTTTTCTAAACGTACAATTTCTTCATCTGAATATTGGAGCTCATTTAACATCGACAATAATCTTTTATCCATATTACACACTCCCTTTCCACAGTTTTTGAAGTTTTTTCTTCCCACGAGAAATTCGATTGTATATATAATCAGCCGTTACTTTTAATTCTTTTGCAATATCGTCAATGGAATACCCATCAATATACCTCTTTAAAAAGATATATCGATCCTCCGTATTTAAATCTTGTACGATTTCCATAATCTCTTCTTCTTGTTCTATTTCATACCTATCATGGATACCTGTATCTAATTCTACATCTTTATCGATTTTATTCTCTTTATATACTTTCTTTTTATATTCCAATGCCTTTAATTTAGTAATACCAATCATCCAAGATTTTAAGTTGCCCTTTTCTATATCAAATTGGTCGATATTAAACCAAATGACAGTAAATACATCATTATAACAATCATCCACATATTGTTTTTCAATAGGGGTACTTAATGATTTATGAATAATGTACAAAATTAATTTTCCATATTGATCAATCACTTCTTTCAAAGCATCTTGATCGCGTTTTTTCATAGCTATAATTAAATCCTCTTCAGAATCGAAAATCATAAACATCATCCTTCCTCAGTTCCCCTTTAGCAGCTGCTTTTACTTACTATTGGCATTTCATTCTCATTTTCTATCACTTTTGTAAAAATTTATTAATTTTTTTCTATGTATATGATAACAAATAAAATACCTAAGTTCAGAAAGTAGTATCTACATTCTGAACTTAGGTATTAACAATCAAACTATTCACTTAAACTAACGTTTTATCACAAAGCTCTGTTACATTTTTAAAGTATTGCAAGTTCTCCTTCGCTTCAGCTTCGTTAAATAAATTGAGCTGCTTCATTATTTCAGCGGCAAATTCAACGTACGCAGACCCTACCGCTGTTATGATTTTCCCATCAACGGTTACATCTTTATTTTGTTTATATTCCCATTCATGTAAATGCGCTAATTGTTTTTCATCTGATGTTAATGATGTTGAGAATTTCTTCTTATTAAGTACTCCTGCTGCATGTAGTAAAGATGTCCCTGCACAAATACTCGCTATCCATTTATTTTGCTTATGTAATTCGTTCACGATAGATAACAACTTTTCATTTTCTAAATGCTCAAAAATATGTCCTCCTGGTACAATAAACACTTCATAATCTGCTACTTTAATATGCTCTATAGAGACATGTGGTTGACACAAAAATCCGCCTTCTCCTGTAACTGCTTTTCCGTCTACAGTTGCTGTTATTATTTCGAATTCCTTACTTTTCAAAAACAAACTCGCTACATTCACTTCAAATTCTGCAAATCCATCGAATAAAAAGATTAAAGCTTTCTTCATGTTATCGCCTCCCTCTATACCCATTCGAAAACAATCACATTTCTCCTCCAAAAAAGACAAACCCGCATTCCAGATTTGCCTTTTTACTTATTTTTTATTTAATCCTTTTTCATTTAAAAACTCTTTCATATGAATTCTTTTCTCTTTGGACATAAATGAGCTCATTGATTCCGTCCATGTTACGTTTTTTTGATTTGACGATCTTTCTTTGTAATACGCACTCATCGTTTCATCATATTCGTTTAATAATTCATCATATTTCTTTTCATCGTATCCATTTTCATGAAGAACTGCTGCTACTGGTAAACGTGGTTTAACTCCATGTTCTTCATCTGGTACACCAACTGTCATTCCGAATACCGGATATACTTTATCCGGTAAATGAAGCAATTCACTCACTTCTCTCGGGTTATTACGAATACCACCAATATAACAAATGCCGTATCCTAAAGATTCAGCTGCAAGTGCTAAGTTTTGTGCAAATAATGAGGCATCTACTGTTGCTACAATAAAGTCCTCTACTCCCTCATGTTTAATTTCTGTTCCATGTTTCTCACATGCAGTTTCTAAACGTTTTAAATCCGCACAGCATACAAAGAATGCTGCGCAGTCTTTCACATGACGATTCCCGGATAATTCAGCTAGTTTAGCCTTTAGTTCCTGATCTGTTACATATATAAGAGAATACGCCTGTACAAAATGTGAGGAAGCTGCATGCTGCGCAGCTTGCACCATTCTTTCTACTATCTCTTTTGAAATTGGTTCTTCTTTATATTTACGAACTGAAACGTGTTGCTCCATTTTATGTATCATCTCATTCATAAAAACCACTCCCTTTTTCTCTTCATAATAAAAAATTAACATATCTTTTTCATTATTCACAACTTATAAGCAAAAAAAGAGCAATCCTTTTTAAAATGTACCCTATAGAATAGACACTGAAAAAAAGTCTATTCTATAGGGTATTTCTTGTATAATGAGAGAAAATTGGGATCGGAGAAAGTTCAAAATGACAAAAAAGCTATTTACAGAAAGA
>NZ_QNRN01000022.1:0-58443 GCF_003315125.1 Bacillus sp. DB-2
GATCAAACTCTCCAATAAAGTTAGTTTGTCTAGCATCTAAAAATAAAAATTGACGTTCACGTTGTTTGTTTCGTTCAGTTTTCAAAGAACTACTTGGTCGCTCATTTGCGACTTCCTTATGTTAACATCTTCATTTTTCGATGTCAACTAAGTTTTTCAATTTCTTTTTTGCCGTTTTCTGCGTTTCTGCATCAGCGACGTTTATTAATTTATCATATACTTATTCTTAACGTCAATACTTTTTAATAAAAAATTCTTTTTCTTACATAACGAATACATTCTTCCCTATTAGCAACTCTCCGAAATAAACAAAAAATGATTTTATACCTTTCTTCCATCGCCTTTTTTACAACGCTATGTATACGCTCGTCTTCAAAATCAAATAAAAGTTCCTCTAACTCTCTCTTCAGTATGTATTCCATTTCTTTTTTCTCTTCCTTCGTCAACATAATCCCAAGCAAATTATCACCCCAATAACTCCTTACGTGTACCTATAAACGCCCCACTCATTTTCAATTATCAATAATGTATCATCAAAAAACAAAATTCTATCACTCATTATATCCACCACTTACGATATTAATCCCTTGTTCTCTTTTTTTAATTTAAAGCATATATGTAACTGAAAAGGATTGGACAAAGGGGCGTAATATTATGTTTTTCTTTTTTATTACGAGTAAAAGAACATTTAAACACATTAGCTTAATAATCGTACTTTCCTTATTTACAGCATGGCTACTCTTTTTAAAAACATATTCACATGAATCTGCTTTTTCAACTGCTACTGGCCCTAAAGTGATTTACAAAGGGGACACTGCAAAAAAACAAGTTGCATTCACGTTTGACATTAGTTGGGGGGACAAAAAAGCTATTCCAATCCTTAATACACTCAAAGAAAGAGAAATTAAGAATGCAACCTTCTTTCTCTCTGCTGCATGGGCTGAAAGACACCCTGATATTGTCGAACGCATCATGAAAGATGGACATGAGATTGGTAGTATGGGCTATAATTACACATCCTACAATTCACTAGAAGCAAATGAAATACGACGAGATCTTTTGCGGGCACAAGATGTTTTTACGAAACTTGGCGTAAAACAAGTCAAGCTATTACGTCCACCTAGTGGCGATTTTAACAAAACAACTCTTAAAATAGCGGAATCACTCGGATACACCATCGTTCATTGGAGTAACAATTCAAATGACTGGAAAAATCCCGGCGTAAATAAAATCATTTCCACAGTCTCTAGCAATTTAAAGGGTGGAGATATCGTCTTATTACATGCTTCTGATTCTGCCCTTCAAACAAATAAGGCTTTACCATTACTCTTACAAAAATTAAAGAGCGACGGATATGAACAAACATCTGTATCACAACTTATTTCCAACACAAGTACAAAAAGTGAAGATATTAAGTAGTTCCTTTCTACACGGTTCTTCACACATAAAAAGCTCTGCTATCTTTTATTAAAATAGCAGAGCTTTTTTATGCTAGCATTTACAGACGATAAGAATCTGGATAATTAAAAATCCACTCTCCTCATTAAGCTGACTTACTCTTTTGTCCAATTAAACGATGCAATACAAGTAACTGATATGAATTACATAATAGAAGTGGTATCACCATTAAATATAACCAATCTGTATCATTAATCCGGAGCGCTGGTACCCATTCAAGAATTGTTACAACGACCATAAAGAACAGAGCGGGAACAAATGCTTTTTTATTCGTTTCTTTACTCTTTATATAAGCGACAATTGCCCCAAACACAAATAACATCCCAGCAACAAGTATGTTATTCCCTAATGAAACTTCCCCATTTGCAATAAGTACTGACCTTAAATAAACGAAATCAAACAATACGAACGCAATAAAGAACAGTTGCACTGTATTCCATAAAGAAGATGACCGAAACATCCCTAATCCAAAACGATGGATCGTTAAATACGCAAAGAACCCCATTTGACTTATAACACTAAAAATAAATCCTACGCCCATCAACCAAAAGGAAATTGCTAAAATCTCTTTTCCGTCGAAATTTTGAAAAAATTTAGCGTACTTGTCCCACTCTAAAACAAAACCAATAAAGACTGTGCTAATCCCACCAAGAAACAACGTCGTAAAAAATAGTCGTACCCACTTGCGGCTATTCACAACACATCCCCCATTATTCTTATATTTCTAATTAAATTGTAACAATGACAATTTCAAAAAGCTAGTCATGTTAATGTATAAATTCCTTAAAGAGATTTATATTAAAAAAAGAGAACTTTGCTGAAAGGAGCTCCAACTTATGAAACGGATGCTGCTCGTTTTGATTTCTTCTTTTCTATTTATAGCACTAGCGGCATGTGCACAAGAAAAAGAAGCAAAATCCGAACTTGATTATGATCAAACAAAAAAAATGATTGTTGATATTTTAAAAACCGATCAAGGAAAAAAAGCGATCCAAGATGTATTAACTGATGAAAAAATGAAACAAGCACTCATACTAGATGAAACAGTAGTAAAGAAAACGATTGAAGATGCACTGGTATCTGAAAAAGGGCAACAATTCTGGGAAAAGCTCTTTAAAGACCCTGAGTTCTCATCGAAATTTGCTAAAAGTATGGGAAAAGAACAAACAAACTTAATGAAAACTTTACTAAAAGATCCTGAATACCAATCAGGTGTTATAGAAATTATGAAAAATCCTGAAGTAGAGAAAATTATGTTACAAACAATGAAGAGTAAAGAATATCGTCAATATTTACAGCAAGTACTAACCGAAACTGCCGAAAGTCCACTCTTCCAAGCTAAGATGATTGACATCATTAGTAAAGGTGTACAAAAAGCCGAAAAAGGTGGATCTGATAAGAAAGGCGCAGGTGGTGAAGGCGGTTCCCAAGATGGGAACAAAGAACAATAATAAAAATTATAGTAATGAGTGGACAATGTATATATTGTCCACTCATTACTACTTTATTTTTGCGCGACAGCTGTTTTATCAATAACTGTCTCAGCTATCGTACGATAAATGAGACCCGTTGTATGTGTATCTTCATATACTGACGGCGCAAAGTCCTCTTTATTCCAATCAGGTTGTTGAAGTGGAATTCGGCCAAGTACATCCGTTTGGAGTTCCGTAGCCAATTTATCTCCTCCACCTCTTCCAAACACATACTCTTTTTCACCAGTTGCTTTACTTTCAAAATACGCCATATTTTCAACAACACCAAGAATACTATGTTCTGTACGTAAAGCCATGGCTCCAGCGCGCGCTGCTACAAATGCCGCTGTTGGATGCGGCGTTGTTACAATAATCTCTTTACAAGCCGGCAACATCGAATGTACATCTAAAGCAACATCACCCGTACCTGGTGGTAGGTCCAATACTAAGTAATCTAAATCACCCCACTCTACTTCTGTGAAAAAGTGATTTAACATTTTCCCAAGCATCGGTCCTCTCCAAATAACAGGTGCGTTATCTTCTACAAAGAATCCCATTGAGATTACTTTCACGCCTAGACGCTCCACTGGTATTATCTTATCACCTCTTACGATTGGACGTTTTTCTATACCCATCATATCCGGTACACTAAAACCGTAAATATCCGCGTCAATGATACCAACCTTTTTGCCTAAACGAGCTAAAGCAATTGCAAGGTTAACAGAAACAGTTGATTTCCCTACTCCACCTTTTCCACTTGCCACTGCTAAAAATGTTGTATTTGAGTTCGGTGATAATAAGGATTCACTTTTCTCTTCCTCTTGCGGTGGTGCAAACTGAGCTAATTCCTCTTCTGTAAATTCTGCAAAACGAAGTCCAACTGTTGTTGCTCCAAGTTCTTTTACTAACTTTACAATTCCAGACTGCAACTGCATTTGTTCCGCTGTACCCGTCTTTACAATTGCAATTTTAACACTTACATGTTCCTTCTCAGGCTTGACTGTCACCTCTTTAATTGCATTTGTTTCTTTTAACGTTTTATGTATAAACGGATCTACAATCCCTTCCAATGCTTCCACTACCTGCTCTTTTGTTACCATAATTAGCCCAGCCCCCTGTATAAAAAATAACGTAATGTTAATTAAATTTATCTCTCTTTATTTTTGAAATAAATGCGTTTACATTTCCAGTATAACATATTTTCGGAAAACTTCGTTAACGAGAGAAACTCGAAAAAATCCTCCTTATTCTGGAGGATTTCCTTTTTCCGTAAAATAACGTAATATACCACGATATATTGCAGCAGCTACTTTTTGTTGGTATTTCTCCGAATTTAACATATATCTTTCATTCACATTCGATAAAAAGCCAGCCTCAATTAAAGCACCTGGTGTTTTGGCATACTTCAATAAATACACGTGAGGAATTGTTTTAGCAGAACGATTCGTATTTTCTAAGCTTGTTCTCAATTCAGCTTGTATAAATTTCGCAGCCCGTTCATTTTCAATCGAAGAACGATAGTAGAACGTTTGTGCGCCCTTAGATCCACTACTAGTTAGGGCATTTAAATGAATGCTCGCAAAAAAGTCTACATCAGGCTTATTAATGATCTCAACACGCTTTTTTAAATCCTCTGCTTTACGTCTACTATATGACTTTGTATCTTTATTAGCTAGATCATAATCTCCTTCACGCGTTAAAATAACTAAAGCACCTTGTTCTTGTAAATAATCTTGTACCTTTTTTGTAATCTCAAGTGTAATATCTTTTTCTACAATATCCTTTCCACCAACAGCCCCTCCGTCTGGCCCACCATGCCCAGCATCTAGTACAATCACTTTCCCTGATAAGGGTAAATTCCAAGCTCGCCACGATTTTGTAATTTGAAATTCTTGTTTAACTAAAAAAAACAAAACAACCGCAGCGAGCGCAAAAGAGATAATTCGAATTCTCTTCATACCTTTCCTCCTCCAGCTAGTCCCTCTAATTACTTATATGGGACAAGAGGAAAGTTTATGCTTGTCTTAGTGTAGCTTTAATCGATATCTTCTTTCGCCTTTTTCATACCCTTCCTGCCACCACAAGCCGATAAACTGCTGGCAAGATTCAAAAAGCAATTCCTCGTCTTGCAACTTAATTTCACGTATAGTCATACTCGTTAAAAATTGAAATAACGTTTCAGTTAATTGTTGTTCTTCTTCTAAAGCCCTATATTTCACATCAAAGAATGATTCACCATGATAACCAAATTTACTGTATCTCGCTCCTAATAAATAAGATTCTATCCCTAGTTCAATACAATAATCTTCATACTGACGATGAAGTTCTTGCATCTGAAAGGCATCACGAATATTTAAACGCAATGTTTTTAATGATAATTCTCGCAGCATCTTCCGCTCGTATTTTAACTGCTTTTCTTTTTGTTTTTCTTGTAAGCTGACAATGACATTCATAGTACTTATAAACCTCCCTAATACGTATTAGTCTAAACTTCTAAAGAAGAAGCATACGCGAGGCGGTAGCACTAAAATATTCCAAGCTAAAAAAATTACAAAAGAAGAATTAAACATAAAAAAACCCCAACCAAAATGGTTGGGGTTTGTAGTTCGCAAAAATTAACGTTTTGAGAACTGAGGTGCACGACGTGCGCCTTTAAGACCGTATTTTTTACGCTCTTTCATACGTGCGTCACGAGTTAATAGACCCGCACGTTTTAATGTTAGACGGTATTCTGGATCAGCTTTTAATAAAGCGCGAGAAATACCGTGACGAATAGCACCAGCTTGACCAGTGTATCCACCACCATTTACGTTTACAAGTACATTGTAGTTACCTAAAGTTTCTGTTGCAACTAGAGGTTGTTTCACTACTTCACGTAATGCAGCAAATGGGATATAGTTTTCAAAATCACGACCGTTAATAATAACGCGTCCTTCGCCTGGAACTAGGCGTACGCGCGCTACTGAACTCTTACGACGTCCAGTGCCATAGTATTGAACCTGTGCCAAAGTAAGCCCTCCTTTAATTAATTATCCGCGAAGTTCGTAAACTTCTGGTTGTTGTGCTTGGTGTGGATGCTCTGCTCCAGCATACACGTTTAATTTCTTAGACACTTGACGTCCTAAACGTCCTTTTGGAAGCATGCCTTTAATTGCAAGCTCTAACATTTGTACAGGGTAGTTTGTACGCATTTCTAGAGCTGTTCTTTGCTTAAGTCCACCTGGGTGGTTAGTGTGACGGTAGTAAATTTTATCGTTTAATTTATTACCTGTTAAATGAATTTTCTCAGCGTTAATAATAATTACATGATCACCCGTGTCAACGTGTGGTGTAAATGTTGGTTTGTGTTTACCACGTAAAATGGATGCTACTTCAGTAGATAGGCGACCTAAAGTTTGACCTTCAGCATCAACCACATACCATTTACGCTCAACTTCGTTAGCTTTTGCCATAAAAGTCGTACGCATGTGTTTCCCTCCTCGTTATCTTTTCCATAGAAAAAATCTATTGTTTATCTTAAACACGATTTCCTTCCGGGGCTAATCGTGGTTTTAGAAACAATACCATATGTTATGATATACTTTTGAGTTTCTAATGTCAAGCAAATGTTACACCAGGATTAGTTGTTATAGTTTACCTGCCATAAGTAAAGTCCATGACCTGGAGCCATCTTTCCAGCAAACTGGCGATTTTGTTTCGCTAAAATCTCTGGAATACTATCCGGATCAAGCTTTCCTTGACCTACGCTAAGTAACGTACCAACAATAATTCTGACCATATTATATAAAAATCCATTACCTACAAAGCGAAAAATTAATTCATCGTCTTGCTCAATTAATTCGATTTCATAAATTGTTCGTACTTTATCTTTTTTGTCAGTTTTTGCCGAACAAAAAGAAGTAAAGTCATGCGTTCCAATAAAATAAGGAATCGCTTTTCTTATAGAGTTTATTTCGAGTGGATATGGATATTGATATACGTAATTTCTACGGAATACATCCGCAGTCTTTGATAATAATACACGATAGCGATATTCTTTTTTCTCGACACCGTAACGTGCATGAAATTCTTCTGTTTTCTTCTCTACCTGCCTGATAATAATATCATCCGGCAACATTGTATTTAAAGCATTACTCCATTGCCACTCTTCAAGAGACAAAGGTGTATCAAAGTGTATCACTTGTCCTTTGGCGTGAACGGTAGAATCCGTTCTGCCTGATGCCTGCACACGAACAAGTTCTCCTTTATGCAACTTCTGCAATGCTTTCTCTATTTCTTGTTGAACAGTCCGATGCTGTGGTTGAATTTGGTAACCACAAAAATGAATGCCATCATATGCAACTGTACATTTTATTCTTTCCATTTCTCTATTCTCCATTACGACCGCACCCATGCCAAAATACAAGCTAAACAAAGTAAGCTTACAATTGTTACTGTATCACTTATTTTCCAGCGTAGTTGCCTAAATTTAGTACGTCCTTCGCCACTTTTATATCCACGAGATTCCATCGCAATCGCTAAGTCCTCTGCACGCTTAAAAGCACTGATAAATAATGGAACGAGTAGTGAGATAATAGCTTTCATCCTATCTTTTATCGGTCCCCCGGCGAAATCAATGCCACGTGACGCTTGTGCTTTCATAATTTTACTCGTTTCATCCATTAATGTCGGGATAAAACGTAGTGAAATTGACATCATTAATGCGATTTCATGAACAGGAACTTTTATACGCTTGAACGGCTTTAATAACGTCTCCAACCCATCTGTAATTTCAATAGGTGTCGTCGTTAACGTTAATAATGTCGTCATTAAAATAATAACGAAGAATCGTATAGAAATGTATATCCCTTGCTCTAATCCTTTTTCATGTATCGAAAACCAACCAAGCTGGACTAGTACTTCCCCTTCTTTATTTGTAAAAATATGCAGGAAAAATGTAAAAAGAAAAATCCACAGAATTGGTTTTAAGCCCGAAAGTACATAACGAATCGGCACTTTTGCAAAAAATAAAGCAATGAGTGCATATAAAAATAAAAATCCATATGAAATCGCATTATTTGCTAAGAAAACAACAAATACATATAAAAAGACAATCAACAGCTTCGTACGAGGATCAAGTTGATGAATGAGTGACTGACCTGGAATATATCTCCCAATAATCAACTGCTGCATGATTCATGACCACCTTTTCGTAACACCTGTACAACTTCATGAGTAAGATCCTCTAAAGATAAGGTAGCCTTCGAAATTGAAATACCAAACTTCTCTTCAATTGCACGTTTATACTTTAAAGACATTGGAAGATCCACACCGATTTGTTCTAATTCATCAGCATATGAAAATACTTCCTCTGCTCTTCCTTGCAAAAAGACCGTTCCTTTATGCATGACCACTATTTGATCTGCATACTTAGCGGCATCCTCCATATTATGGGTAACAAGAATGACTGTAAGCCCCTGTTCCTTATGCAAATTGTAAAACATCTCCATGAGCTCGTGCTGTCCTTTTGGATCAAGCCCTGCTGTAGGTTCATCTAATACAAGCACTTCGGGTTCCATCGCAAGTACGCCTGCTATTGCAACACGCCTCATTTGCCCACCGCTTAATTCAAACGGAGAACGTGCTAATAACTCTATGTCCAATCCAACAAGCTGGATTGCATCTTTCGCCTTTTGTTTTGCCTCTTCTTCAGATACACCAAAATTAGTCGGTCCAAAACAAATGTCCTTTTCAACTGTTTCTTCAAATAGTTGATGTTCTGGAAACTGAAAGACAACCCCTACTTTTTTTCGTAGCGGCTTAAGCTTTTTCTCTTTCTTCCCTGCTGAAATTAAATGTTCACCAATTTGAACCGTACCATTTGTCGGCTGCAATAAACCATTTAAATGTTGAATCATCGTCGACTTACCTGAACCAGTATGACCGATAATGGCATAATAGCCCCCACTTGGAAACGACACGTCTACATCATAAAGTGCGCGTCTTTCAAATGGAGTTTTATATTGATAACGATGTTCTACTTTTTGGAATGTAATCTCCAAAGTTCGTTCACCAAGCTTTCCATTGTAAGATGCGTGTTTTGCAAGTGAATTTCATTTCTTTTTAATAATTCTGCTATTTTCACCGAAAAAGGTACATCTAATCCAATCTCTTGGAGCATATGAGAGGATTTGAAAATTTGCTCTGGAGTACCTTCCTCTAATATTTCTCCCTTGTTCAAAATAATAATACGGTCTGACTGTGCCGCCTCTTCTAAATCGTGCGTAATCGATAACACCGTAATACCTTTTTGATCAACAAGTTGTCTGACCGTTTCTACTACTTCACGTCTCCCCTGAGGGTCTAACATTGAAGTTGCTTCATCTAGTATTAAAATAGATGGCTGAAGTGCTAGAACACCTGCTATTGCGACTCGCTGCTTTTGTCCACCAGATAACGAATGGGGTTCTTCATTTAAAAAATCTTCCATACGGACAAGTTGCAGAGCTTGTTCTAGTCTTTCTATCATCTGCTCCCTTGGCATTCCGATGTTCTCTAGGCCGAATACAACGTCATCTTGTACTGTCGTTCCAACAAATTGATTATCTGGATTTTGAAATACCATGCCAATTTGCTTTCGAACATCCCATACTGTTTCCTCTGATAAAATCATTGTATCATTTAAAGTAATTTTCCCTGATTCCGGTAAAAATAAGCCATTCAATAATTTTGCAAGTGTAGACTTCCCTGAACCATTTTGTCCAATAACAGATACCCATTCTCCTTCATATAAGGAAAACGAAACATCTTTTAATGCATAAGAGGCTGCCCCAGGATATTGAAATGATATATTTTCTGTCCGAAGTTTCTCTTTTTTCAATACAAGGCACCCTTTCTTTCGTCAAGTTAGCCTATTTTTATACTTAAAAAAAAAGGGCCATGACCAGTTACTTGAAAAGAACTGTCCTGCCCTTTTAATCATCATTATACTAACTCGATAATTACCATTGGTGCTGCGTCTCCGCGACGTGGACCAATTTTTGCAATACGAGTGTATCCGCCTTGGCGCTCAGCATAGCGTGGAGCTACATCAGCGAATAATTTTTGAAGTGCATCTTGACCAGTCTCAGCGTTAGCAACCTCATTACGGATGAAAGCTGCTGCTTGACGACGAGCATGAAGATCTCCGCGTTTACCTAAAGTGATCATTTTTTCCACTACAGAACGAAGTTCTTTTGCACGAGTTTCTGTCGTTTGGATGCGCTCGTTGATAATTAAATCAGTAGCTAAATCACGTAACATAGCTTTACGTTGCGCACTTGTACGGCCTAATTTTCTGTATGCCATTCGTAGTTCCCTCCTTTGTTGATGGGTTTAAATCCTCAGTCGTCTTTACGTAAACCCAAACCTAATTCCTCAAGTTTATGTTTAACTTCTTCTAAGGATTTACGTCCTAAGTTACGAACTTTCATCATATCTTCTTCTGTTTTGTTCGCAAGCTCTTGTACAGTATTAATTCCTGCACGTTTTAGGCAATTATAAGAACGAACAGAAAGATCTAGTTCCTCGATAGTCATCTCAAGAACTTTTTCTTTTTGATCTTCTTCCTTCTCGACCATAATCTCAGCATTTTGTGCTTCGTCAGTTAAACCAACAAAGATATTTAAATGCTCAGTTAAGATTTTGGCACCTAAAGAGATAGCTTCTTTTGGCCCGATGCTTCCATCCGTCCATACATCAAGCGTAAGCTTATCATAATTAGCCACTTGTCCGACACGTGTCTTTTCCACTTGGTAAGTCACACGTGATACTGGAGTATAAATAGAATCAATAGGAATTACTCCTATTGGTTGATCTTCGCTTTTATTTGCATCAGCTGGCGTATACCCACGGCCACGCTTTGCAGTTAAACGCATGCGGAAATGCGCATTTTTTGCTAACGTCGCAATGTGTAAATCTGGATTTAAGATTTCAACATCACTATCGTGAGTAATATCAGCAGCTGTGACAATACCTTCGCCCTGTACATCGATTTCCAACGTCTTCTCTTCTTCAGAGTAGATTTTAAGAGCTAACTTTTTCAAGTTTAAGATCATCGTCGTAACGTCTTCTACTACGCCCTCAACTGTTGAAAATTCGTGTAAAACGCCATCGATTTGGATAGCAGTTACAGCGGCACCAGGGAGTGAGGATAAAAGAATACGACGTAAGGAGTTACCCAAAGTAGTACCATATCCACGCTCAAGCGGTTCAATCACGAATTTGCCATACTTAGCATCTTCGTTAAGTTCAACCGTTTCGATTTTCGGTTTTTCGATTTCAATCATTAACTAAACCCTCCTTCAAAACGTCGAAACCCCGGTTAAACAAAGGAA
Organism: Bacillus sp. DB-2; assembly: GCF_003315125.1. Classification (NCBI taxonomy): domain Bacteria; kingdom Bacillati; phylum Bacillota; class Bacilli; order Caryophanales; family Bacillaceae; genus Bacillus; species Bacillus sp. DB-2. Next base: position 11,285 of record NZ_QNRN01000022.1, read on the forward strand.
GAACCTCTGTTTAACCGAAAGTCCCCCTTAGGCAGTTCCCGATTGTGCACAACAAGCGATGTTTCTGTACGAAATTTCTCGATAATGCATCATATCCATTATAGACAAAAGGGAAAATTCTATACAGAAAAATTACACACGACGACGTTTTGGTGGACGACATCCATTATGAGGAACTGGAGTAACATCTCTAATTGCTGTTACTTCTAGACCTGCCGCTTGAAGAGCACGAATTGCAGCTTCACGACCAGCACCAGGACCTTTAACAGTAACCTCTAAAGTTTTTAAACCATGCTCCATTGCAACTTTAGAAGCAGCTTCAGCAGCCATTTGCGCAGCGAATGGAGTAGATTTACGAGATCCACGGAAACCAAGTGCACCAGCACTAGACCAAGAAAGTGCGTTACCATGAGTATCTGTAAGTGTTACGATTGTGTTGTTGAAAGTAGAACGAATATGAGCTATACCAGCTTCAATATTCTTTTTCACACGTTTTTTACGAGTGTTTGTTTTACGTGCCATTGTTAGTTCAACCTCCTTTACTTATTATTTCTTTTTATTTGCTACTGTACGACGTGGACCTTTACGTGTACGAGCATTGTTTTTAGAGTTTTGACCACGAACTGGTAAACCACGACGGTGACGAAGACCACGGTAAGAACCGATCTCCATTAGACGTTTAATATTAAGAGATACTTCACGACGAAGGTCTCCCTCAACTTTAATACGATCGATGATATCACGGATACGTCCTAATTCATCTTCCGATAAATCACGAACTCGTGTTTCCGAAGAAATACCAGCTTCTGTAATAATTTTTTCAGCAGTTGTGCGACCAATGCCGAATACGTAAGTTAAAGAAATAACAACGCGCTTGTCACGAGGAATATCTACACCTGCGATACGTGCCATTCTGAATGCACCTCCTTCTGATTAACCTTGTTTTTGTTTATGTTTAGGGTTTTCACAAATAACCATTACTTTTCCACGTCTACGAATAACTTTACATTTTTCGCAGATTGGTTTAACTGACGGTCTTACTTTCATGTCTCGAACCTCCTTAAAGATTACGGAGTGCTATATTATTTAAAACGGTACGTAATACGACCACGATTTAAATCGTACGGAGATAATTCTACCGTAACTTTGTCTCCTGGTAAAATACGAATGAAGTTCATACGGATTTTACCAGAAACGTGAGCCAATACGACATGCCCATTCTCTAATTCTACTTTGAACATAGCATTTGGCAACGTTTCAAGAACGGTACCTTCGACTTCAATTACATCATCTTTAGCCATTCAATAGTTCTCCCTTCTTCAAATCAGTAACATTTTACACTGCTCTGAAATCCCGGAGAGCCAGCTACTTATAAAGTGGTAAGGATTTCGTATCCTGCTTCTGTAAGAGCAATCGTGTGCTCAAAATGGGCACACCATTTACCATCTACCGTTACCACTGTCCAGTCATCAGATAGTGTTTTTACATATCGTCTTCCTTGATTCACCATCGGCTCAACACAGATGACCATTCCCGGCTTTAATCTAGGGCCTCTATTTGGTGGACCATAGTGCGGGATTTGAGGGTCCTCATGTAAGTCTTGCCCGATTCCGTGACCAACATACTCCCTAACGATCGAGAACCCATTCTCTTCAGCATGTGTTTGAACCACATGCGAGATATTTGATAATCTTTCGCCTGGTTTTACTTGTTCTAGACCAAGATACAACGATTTTTCTGTGACATCAAGTAGCTTTTGAACAGATTCAGAAATGTTTCCAACTGGATACGTCCATGCAGAATCTCCATGGTACCCATTGTATTTCGCACCAATATCGATACTGATGATATCGCCCTCTTCGAGCTTACGCTTCCCTGGAATCCCGTGTACAAGCTCTTCATTTACAGAAGCACAAATGCTCCCCGGAAATCCGTTGTATCCTTTAAAAGATGGCGTAGCACCATATTTTCGAATCGTCTTTTCCGCTATTTGATCGAGCTCTTTCGTTGTAATTCCTGGAGTAATATGTTGTTTCAACTCTTGATGAGTTAAAGCAACGATCCTGCCAGCTTCTCGCATGATTTCTATCTCGCGAGGAGTTTTGCAGATGATCATTACGCTAAGTCTCCGATGAGAACATCGATATCAGCAAATACTTTATTGATACCTTGCTCACCATTAATGCTTTGTAAGTAGCCAAGCTCCTCGTAGAAATCAAGCAAAGGTTTTGTTTGCTTAATATTTACATCTAAACGATTTGCTACAGTTTCTTCATTGTCATCAGAGCGTTGATATAATTCGCCACCACATTTATCGCACACATCAGCTTTTGCTGGCGGATTGAATTCTAAGTGGTAAGTCGCACCGCATTCTTTACAAATGCGACGGCCTGTAAGGCGTGTTAATAACAACCCTGAATCCACATTAATGTTTAAAACATAGTCGATTTTTTTGCCAAGATCTTTCATAATCTCTTCAAGAGCTGATGCTTGTGCAACAGTTCGTGGGAAACCATCTAATAAGAAGCCTTTAATACAGTCTTCTTGGCTTAAACGTTCACGAACAATTCCAATTGTAACTTCATCTGGAACAAGCGCACCTTTATCAATAAAAGATTTTGCTTGTAAACCAAGTTCAGTTTCAGCCTTCATAGCTGCACGGAACATATCTCCTGTTGAGATGTGAGGGATGTTATACTTGGCAACAATCTGTTCGGCTTGTGTACCTTTACCAGCACCAGGAAGCCCCATTAAAATCAAGTTCATCCTTGTTCCCCCTCAGTACATGAGCATGTAGGGAAGACAGTTCTTCCCACTTACTCACTGCTTGATAAACCCTTTGTAATGGCGTTTTACCAATTGGCTTTCTAGCTGCTTCATTGTTTCTAAAGCAACGCCGACAACGATTAACATACTCGTTCCACCAATCTGTGCAGATGGAGGAAGATTTCCCAATTTCGTAAAGATAACTGGTAAGATTGCAATCGCTGCTAGGAAAATTGATCCCACAAAGGTCAAACGATACAAGATTTTTGTTAGATATTGTTCTGTATTCTTACCCGGACGAATACCTGGAACATATCCACCTTGCTTGTTTAGATTCTCTGACATTTGCTCTGGATTAACCTGAACAAATGCATAGAAATATGTGAAGGCTACAATGAGCGCAACATATATGATCATTCCCACTGGGTGAGAATAGTTAAAGTTTGCAATAATCCACTGCGACACATCATGTTTCGGGAAGAACTGTGCAATAGTTGGAGGCGTAATTAAGAATGAAACAGCAAAAATGACTGGAATAACACCCGCACTATTTACCTTAAGTGGTAAATGAGTGTTTTGTGCTCCAGCATGATTCCCATTCCCTCCTGTTACACGCTTCGCGTATTGAATTGGGATCTTTCTAACAGCCTGTTGAATGAAAATAACACCAACAATAACTGCTAGCACAGCTAGTAAAATCAATGCAACTTTAACGATACTCATGAACAATTGATCTCCGATATTTTGAAACTGTTGTTGATACACTTGAGATATAACACTTGGGATCGCTGCGGCAATACCACCAAAGATAAGAATGGAAATACCATTACCTACACCTTTAGCTGTAATCTGTTCACCTAACCACATTAAAAATGCAGTACCAGCAGTCAGTACCGTAGCAATGTATAAATAAGTGCTCCAACCTGGATTCAAAATTAATTGCCCACCTACCATACCGTTAAAACCGATTGACATACCAAACCCCTGAATAAACGCAAGAACAATTGTAAAGTAACGCGTGAATTGCGTTAGTTTACGACGGCCCATTTCGCCTTGCTTCGACCATTCCGAAAATTTAGGAACAACATCCATCTGCAATAATTGCACGATGATGGATGCTGTAATATACGGCATGATTCCCATCGCGAAGATGGAGAAGTTCTTCAAGGCGCCACCGCCAAATGTATTTAGGATACCTAAGGCATTTAATTGATCTTGTGCTTTCAGTACGTCTCCATTTGTAAATGGCACTGGGATAAACGTGCCAATCCTGAATACGACTAACATGGCTAAAGTGAATAATATTTTACGTCTTATCTCAGCAACGCGCATAAAGTTGGAGATTGTACGAAACATTAGATCACCTCAACTGATCCGCCAGCTGCTTCAATTGCTTCTTTAGCACTTGAAGAGAACTTGTGCGCTTTAACAGTTAATTTTTTCTCTACTGCTCCGCTTGCAAGAATTTTAACACCGTCGTTTAACTTGCTGATAACGCCAGTTTCCAGCAATAATTCAGGTGTTACTTCTGTACCATCTTCAAAACGATTTAACGTTGATAAGTTTACAATAGTAAACTCTTTACGGTTAATGTTTGTGAAGCCGCGTTTTGGTAAACGACGGAATAGTGGAGTTTGACCACCTTCGAAGCCAAGACGAACACCGCCGCCAGAACGTGCGTTTTGTCCTTTATGACCTCTACCAGCAGTTTTACCGTTACCAGAACCGATACCACGACCGACACGGTTACGTACTTTACGAGAACCTTCTGCAGGTTTTAATTCATGAAGTTTCATTCCCAGGCACCTCCTTATATTAATGAGTTATCCTTAAGCTTCTTTTACAGTTATAAGGTGAGAAACTTTGTTGATCATACCAAGAATAGCAGGAGTTTCTTCCTTAACTACAGTTGAATTCAACTTTTTAAGACCTAAAGCTTCTACCGTCGCACGTTGATCTTGTGGACGACCAATTACACTACGAGTGAGGGTAATTTCTAACTTTTTCGCCATTTGTTTTCCCTCCTTAACCTAGTAGCTCTTCTACAGATTTACCGCGTAATTTTGCAACATCTTCAGCGCGCTTAAGTTCGCTTAATCCGTTCACAGTAGCGCGAATCATGTTGATTGGTGTGTTAGTACCAAGAGATTTCGAAAGAATATCTTGTACACCAGCTAATTCTAGTACCGCACGAACAGGTCCACCAGCAATAACACCAGTACCCTCAGCAGCAGGTTTTAAGAATACTTCACCAGCTCCAAAATGACCGTTGATTGTATGTGGAATTGTTGTACCAACTAATGGTACTGCGATTAGGTTTTTCTTAGCGTCTTCGATAGCTTTACGGATTGCGTCTGGTACCTCTTGTGCTTTACCAGTACCGAATCCAACATGACCGTTTTTATCGCCAACTACAACTAGTGCAGCAAAGCGGAAACGACGACCACCCTTAACAACTTTCGCGACACGATTTATCGTAACTACACGTTCTTCAAGTTCTAATTTACTTGGGTCAATGCGTTGCATCAATTTTCCCTCCTTTGACCATTAAAATTGTAATCCAGCCTCACGAGCAGCTTCAGCTAGAGCTTTAACACGGCCATGGTATAAGTAACCACCGCGATCAAATACTACTTCTTTAACGCCTTTCTCTACAGCACGCTTAGCAACTGATTCTCCAACTTTCGTAGCAGCTTCAGTATTGCTAGTACCGTTAAGAGCAAGGTCTTTATCAAGAGTAGATGCACTTACTAATGTTACACCATTTACATCATCAATAACTTGAGCGTAAATATGTTGGTTAGAACGGTACACGTTTAAACGTGGACGTTCTGCAGTACCAGTAAGTTTAGCACGTACACGTGCATGTCTTTTCTTACGAGTCGCATTTTTAGCAGCTTTAGTGATCATTCTTGTCACTCCTTTCTTTCACCTAACGGGTTTACTTAGCAGTTTTACCTTCTTTACGACGAACAACTTCGCCTTCGTAACGAATACCTTTACCTTTATATGGCTCAGGAGCACGTACAGCACGGATGTTAGCAGCAAATTCGCCAACACGTTGCTTGTCGATACCTTTAATTACGATTTTAGTTGGTACAGGTACTTCAACTTCAAGTCCTGCTTCTGGAGTCATTTCTACTGGATGAGAATAACCTACGCTTAAAACAAGTTTATCACCTTGTTTTTGAGCACGGTAACCAACACCGACTAATTCAAGTCCGCGTGCAAAACCTGTAGTAACACCTTCAACCATGTTTCCGATTAAAGCACGAGTTGTACCGTGTAATGCACGGTGTTCCTTCTGTTCAGATGGACGCTCAACTGTTAGTGTATTTTCTTCAATTTTGATAGACATATCAGTTTTGAAAGTACGAGTTAATTCACCTTTAGGGCCTTTTACTGTTACAGTATTGTCTTCTGCAACTGTAATAGTAACACCTGCAGGGATTTCAAGAATCTTTTTACCAATACGAGACATGTGGTCACACCTCCGTTCGTTTTAAATATATATTACCAAACGTATGCTACTACTTCTCCACCAGTTTGTAATTGACGAGCATCTTTGTCTGTCATTACTCCCTTAGATGTAGAAACAAGAGCGATACCTAATCCGTTAAGTACACGAGGTACTTCATCAGCTTTTGCGTAAACGCGTAAGCCAGGCTTACTGATACGCTTTAATCCAGTGATTACACGTTCATTGTTTGCACCATATTTCAGGAAAATACGAAGGATACCTTGTTTGTTATCCCCGATGTATTCTACATCACGAATGAAACCTTCACGTTTTAAAAGATCAGCGATCTCTTTTTTGATTTTAGAAGCAGGAACCTCTAATTTCTCATGACGTACCATATTCGCATTACGGATGCGAGTAAGCATGTCTGCAATTGGATCTGTCATCACCATGTGTTTTACCTCCTTCCCATTTGTGGGTTTTACCAACTAGCTTTTTTAACACCAGGAATTTGACCTTTATATGCAAGTTCACGGAAACAAATACGGCAAAGCTTAAATTTGCGGTATACAGAATGCGGACGACCGCAGCGTTCGCAACGTGTATACTCTTGTACTTTAAACTTAGGAGTACGCTTTTGTTTCGCGATCATAGATTTTTTAGCCACGTTTTCGCCTCCTCTACTTAGCGTTGGCTTCCATTATTTTTGGAATGGCATACCGAATTGTGTTAAAAGTTCACGAGCTTCTTCATCAGTTTTCGCTGTAGTAACGATTACGATGTCCATACCTCGGACTTTACTTACTTTATCATAATCAATCTCAGGGAAAATTAGTTGCTCTTTAACACCTAATGTGTAGTTCCCACGACCATCAAATGATTTCTTAGAAACACCACGGAAATCACGTACACGTGGTAAAGAAACTGATACTAATTTGTCGAAGAACTCATACATTTGCTGACCGCGTAAAGTTACTTTCGCACCGATTGGCATACCTTCACGAAGACGGAAACCAGCGATTGATTTTTTAGCGCGAGTTACAACAGGTTTTTGACCTGCGATTTGAGTTAATTCTTCTACTGCATTGTCTAAAGCTTTTGAGTTAGATACCGCGTCACCAACACCAGTGTTGATTACGATCTTTTCGATTTTCGGTACTTCCATCACAGATTTATAGTTAAACTTGCTCATTAGAGCAGGAGTAATTTCCTTTTGGAACTTCTCTTTAAGGCGATTCAATGAAGTGACCTCCTTTCTTAAGAAAATTATTTATCTAATAATTCACCAGATTTTTTTGCAATACGCACTTTTTTACCATCTTCTACTTTGAAGCCTACGCGAGTAGGTTCGCCTGTTTTCGGATCTAATACCATAACATTAGAAACGTGAATAGGTGCTTCTTTCGTAATAATTCCACCTTGTGGATTTAATTGAGATGGCTTAGAGTGTTTTTTAACGATGTTAACACCCTCAACGATAACACGGTTTTGCTTTGGGAAAGCCACAAGGATAACACCTTGTTTTCCTTTGTCTTTACCAGTGATTACCTGAACTTTATCACCTTTTTTTACATGCATCTTAATTCTGCACCTCCTTAGCAAGGCAATACCTTAAATTATAGAACTTCTGGAGCTAAAGAAACGATCTTCATGAAGTTGCTATCACGTAATTCACGAGCTACTGGTCCGAAGATACGAGTACCACGTGGGCTCTTATCGTCTTTGATGATAACCGCTGCGTTTTCATCAAATTTAATGTAAGAACCGTCCGGACGACGAGCTCCGCTCTTCGTACGTACCACTACTGCCTTAACAACGTCACCTTTTTTAACAACGCCACCTGGTGTTGCTTGTTTTACCGTAGCAACGATAATATCACCAATATAAGCATATTTACGACCAGAGCCGCCTAATACTTTAATTGTTAAAAGTTCGCGGGCACCAGAGTTGTCAGCAACTTTCAAACGAGATTCTTGTTGGATCATGTTATGAAACCTCCCTTCGGACTAAAAATTCCGATTCGTCTATTTAGATAACAACCGCTTCTTCAACGATTTCAACTAAACGGAAACGCTTAGTAGCAGAAAGCGGGCGAGTTTCCATGATTTTAACGATATCGCCAAGTTTCGCTTGGTTTTGCTCATCATGGGCTTTATACTTTTTAGAATACTTAACACGTTTTCCGTATAAGGAATGAGTTTTGTAAGTTTCAACTAAAACTGTAATCGTTTTGTCCATTTTGTCAGAAACAACACGACCAGTATAAACTTTGCGTTGGTTACGTTCGCTCACTATGCAAACCTCCCCTCAATTTATCGATTAATTCCGATCTCTCTTTCACAAACTACAGTTTTCATACGAGCAATCGCTTTACGTACTTCACGGATGCGAGTTGGGTTCTCTAATTGTCCTGTAGCAAGTTGGAAGCGAAGATTAAACAACTCTTCCTTTAAAGCTTTAACTTTTGTTTCGATTTCGGCAGTGGTTAATTCACGAATATCATTAGTTTTCATTAGATTCACCACCATTTTCTTCACGTTTTACGAATTTACATTTCACAGGTAACTTGTGAGCTGCAAGACGTAATGCTTCGCGTGCTACCTCTTCAGATACACCCGCAATTTCAAACATAATTTTCCCAGGTTTTACTACTGCTACCCAGCCTTCTGGTGCCCCTTTACCGGAACCCATACGTACTTCTAGAGGTTTTGCAGTGTAAGGTTTAGAAGGGAAAATTTTAATCCATACTTTACCGCCACGTTTCATGTGACGAGTCATTGCACGACGAGCAGCTTCGATTTGACGGTTTGTAATCCATGAAGCAGCTAGTGCTTGTAAACCAAATTCACCAAAAGCGATTTCAGTTCCACCTTTTGCACGACCACGCATTTTACCACGATGCTCTCTACGATATTTTACGCGTTTAGGCATTAACATATTATTTTCCTCCTTCCTCAGAAGCTTTCTTTTTTGTAGGAAGGACTTCTCCACGGTAGATCCATACTTTTACGCCTAATTTACCGTATGTTGTATCAGCTTCAACTGCTGCATAGTCAATATCAGCGCGAAGTGTATGAAGTGGAACAGTTCCTTCACTGTAAGATTCTGCACGAGCGATATCAGCTCCGCCAAGACGACCAGAAACCTGTGTTTTAATACCTTTTGCTCCTGCACGCATAGCACGTTGAATAACTTGCTTTTGTGCACGACGGAATGATACACGGTTTTCTAATTGACGAGCGATGTTTTCGCCTACTAATTTAGCGTTAAGATCAGCTCTCTTAACTTCTAAAATGTTAATGTGTACACGCTTGCCTGTTAATTGGTTAAGAGCTTTACGAAGTGCTTCAACTTCAGTACCACCTTTACCAATTACCATACCAGGTTTTGCAGTGTGAATTGTAACATTTACACGATTTGCTGCACGTTCGATTTCTACTTTAGCAACAGCAGAATCTTTTAAGCGTACAGTAATGTACTCACGGATTTTGATGTCTTCATGTAATAACGTAGCATAATCTTTCTCAGCGAACCAACGAGATTCCCAGTCGCGGATAATACCGACACGAAGACCAATTGGATTAACCTTCTGACCCATCGATTATCCCTCCTTCTTTTCTGATACCACAACTGTGATGTGGCTTGTGCGTTTGTTAATTTGGCTTGCACGACCCATTGCACGTGGACGGAAACGTTTCAACGTTGGACCTTCGTCAACGAAGACTTTTTCAACAACTAGGTTGTTAATATCCATCTCATAATTGTGCTCTGCATTTGCGATTGCAGATTTTAAAACTTTTTCTACAACTGGAGAAGCAGTTTTTGGTGTGTGGTTAAGGATAGCAATCGCTTCACCCACTTGCTTACCTCGGATTAAGTCTACTACTAAACGAACCTTACGAGGAGCAATACGAACTGTTCTCACTACTGCTTTAGCTTGCATTGAAGTGCCTCCTCTCATTATCTTCTAGTTTTCTTATCGTCAGCAAGGTGACCTTTATACGTACGAGTTGGTGCGAATTCACCTAACTTATGGCCAACCATATCCTCAGTGATGTACACAGGTACGTGTTTACGACCATCATATACAGCAATTGTATGTCCGATGAACTGAGGGAAGATTGTTGAACGGCGAGACCAAGTTTTAACAACTTGTTTTTGCTCAGATGCAACTAATTTTTCCATTTTGTTCATTAAGTGATCATCGACAAATGGTCCTTTTTTTAAGCTACGAGCCATTTTGGTGCCTCCCTTCGTGATTGGCGTACGGTTCTTGAAATGAACCGTACTACAATCCCATTATTTTTTACGACGACGAACGATAAATTTATCAGACGCTTTGTTTTTCTTACGAGTCTTGAATCCAAGAGTTGGTTTACCCCATGGAGACATTGGAGACTTACGTCCGATTGGAGAGCGTCCTTCACCACCACCGTGTGGGTGATCAACCGGGTTCATTACAGAACCACGAACTGTTGGGCGCTTACCTAACCAGCGAGAGCGACCTGCTTTACCGATTTTGATAAGTTCGTGTTGTTCGTTACCAACTTGACCGATTGAAGCGCGACAAGCAGATAATACTAAACGTACTTCACCAGAAGTTAAACGTACAAGTACGTATTTTCCTTCTTTACCAAGTACTTGAGCAGACGTACCAGCAGAACGGACTAATTGTCCTCCACGACCAGGCTTAAGCTCGATATTATGAACAACAGTACCTACTGGAATGTTGATTAATGGTAATGCGTTACCGATTTTAATGTCAGCTTCAGGGCCAGACATAACTTCCATACCTACTTCTAAAGTTTTAGGAGCAAGAATGTAACGTTTTTCACCGTCAACGTAGTTAATTAATGCGATATTCGCAGAGCGGTTTGGATCGTATTCGATCGTAGCAACGCGTCCTGGAATTCCATCTTTGTTACGCTTAAAGTCGATGATACGGTATTGACGCTTATGTCCGCCACCTTGATGACGTACAGTAATTTTACCTTGGTTATTACGACCAGCCTTTTTGCTTAAAGGAGCAAGTAAAGACTTTTCCGGTCTGTCAGTCGTGATTTCAGCGAAATCATTCGTAGTCATGTTACGACGACCGTTAGTAGTTGGATTATACTTTTTAATTCCCATCTCAATTTCCCTCCTTCTTTAGTAAGAATTAAACGCCTTGGAAGATTTCGATTTCTTTGCTGTCAGCAGTTAGCTTAACGATTGCTTTACGACGACGGCTAGTAAAACCAGCGTGACGACCAACACGTTTTGCTTTCGGCTTGTAGTTCATGATATTTACTTTGTCTACATTAACACCAAAGATCGCTTCTATAGCGTCTTTAACCTCTGTTTTATTAGATTTAACGTCCACGTCGAACGTGTATTTTTTTTCAGCCATCATTTCCATAGAACGTTCAGTGATAACTGGGCGCTTAATGATATCACGAGGATCTCTCATTATGCAAGCACCTCCTCTACTTTTTCCACTGCCGCTTTTGTCATGATTAGCTTATCATGATGAAGCACATCTAGCACGTTTACGCCATCAGCAGTGATTACTGTTACTCCAGGGATATTGCGAGCAGATAACTCTACAGATTCGTTTGCATCAGCAGTTACGATAAGAGCTTTCTTCTCAACAGTTAATCCTTTAAGTACTGCTACCATGTCTTTTGTTTTTGGTGCATTTAACACTAGGTCCTCAAGAACTACAATGTTGTTCTCAACTACTTTAGTAGCTAATGCAGATTTGATTGCTAAACGACGAACTTTCTTAGGAAGTTTGTACGCATAGCTTCTTGGTGTAGGTCCGAATACCGTACCACCACCACGCCATTGAGGAGAGCGGATAGAACCTTGACGAGCACGTCCAGTTCCTTTTTGACGCCATGGTTTACGACCACCACCGCGAACTTCAGAGCGAGTTTTTACTTTGTGTGTACCTTGACGTAAAGATGCACGTTGCATCATTACAGCTTCAAATAGTACAGCTTCATTTGGTTCGATACCGAAAATAGCTTCAGCTAATTCGATTTCACCAACCTGTGAACCAGTTTGGTTATATACAGTAACTTTTGGCATTGGAATTCCTCCTTCCTATTGTGAATTATTTGCTAACCTTCACAGCGCCTTGAACAACTACAAGAGATTTCTTAGCACCTGGAACGTTACCTTTTACTAGTAATAAGTTGCGCTCAGTGTCAACTTGAACGATTTCTAAGTTTTGGATAGTAACTTGGTCTCCACCCATACGTCCAGCAAGTTTTTTGCCTTTGAATACACGGTTCGGAGCAACTGGCCCCATTGAACCTGGACGACGGTGATAGCGAGAACCATGAGACATAGGTCCGCGAGATTGTCCGTGGCGTTTAATAACACCTTGGAAACCTTTACCTTTAGAAATTCCTGTTACGTCAACGATTTCACCTGCAGCGAAAACTTCAACTTTTACCTCTTGACCAACCTCTAATCCGTCCACGTCTGCATCGCGGATTTCGCGAATGAAGCGCTTAGGAGTTGTAGATGCTTTAGCAGTGTGGCCTTGTTCAGGTTTGTTAGTTAACTTTTCACGTTTATCTTCAAATCCTAACTGAATTGCGTTGTAGCCATCAGTTTCAGTTGTTTTCTTTTGAAGAACAACGTTTGGATTAGCAGCGATTACCGTTACTGGGATTAACTCACCGTTCTCAGCAAATACTTGAGTCATACCGATCTTTCTTCCTAAGATTCCTTTGGTCATGAGTTACACCTCCTACATTTTTAAGTTATATGAATTATAGTTTGATTTCGATATCTACACCAGATGGTAAATCTAAACGCATTAATGAATCTACTGTTTGCGGAGTAGGACTCACGATGTCGATTAGACGTTTGTGTGTGCGCATTTCGAATTGTTCACGAGAATCTTTGTACTTATGAACAGCACGAAGAATTGTGTAAATAGTCTTCTCAGTTGGTAATGGGATCGGACCAGAAACTGTTGCCCCAGAACGCTTAGCTGTTTCTACAATTTTCTCAGCTGATTGATCAAGAATACGGTGATCATAAGCTTTTAAACGGATACGAATTTTTTCTTTTGCCATTATTTTCCCTCCTTCGTTCGCCTATTTCTAAAATAGACCTTCTCCATGGAAATTTCCCCACACCATGCCATGGCAAAGCGGCCGGGTGTGTCAGCAACCTTCCACTTCATCGCAGTCAAAGACCAACATTGTCTATTATACAATGTTATTCGTCTAGATGCAAGCATCTTTTTGTTCGCATCTGCTTTTCTCTACTTTTGCTATTATACATGGCACTTTAAAGAATATCAAGTTTTCATCTATTCTTATTCACCTTACAGTTTTTGGGTGTTGTTTTCGTTTTATATACTATAGAAGAAACTCATCCAAAAATAGAAAATACATCTCTTTCTTCTATAGTAATAAGCAATAAAAAAACTCAAGGGAGAATCCCTTGAGTTTTTAATAATCTAATTAAAGACTACTCAGCAACGATTGTAGCAACTACACCGTAACCTACTGTACGTCCACCTTCACGAATAGAGAATTTAGTTCCCTCTTCGATAGCGATTGGAGCGATAAGTTCGATAGTCATTTCGATGTTGTCACCAGGCATTACCATTTCAGTACCTTCTGGTAATTGGATGATACCAGTTACGTCAGTTGTACGGAAGTAGAACTGTGGACGGTAGTTAGCGAAGAATGGAGTATGACGTCCACCTTCTTCTTTAGATAATACGAAAACCTCAGCTTTGAATTTAGCGTGTGCTTTTACAGAGCCAGTTTTAGCAAGAACTTGTCCACGTTGGATGTCTTCACGAGCAACCCCACGAAGTAGAGCACCGATGTTGTCTCCAGCTTGAGCTTGGTCAAGAAGCTTACGGAACATTTCTACACCAGTTACAGTTGTAGTAGCATTCTCTTCAGCAAGACCGATGATTTCTACTACGTCACCAACTTTAACGATTCCACGCTCAACACGACCAGTTGCAACTGTACCACGACCTGTGATAGAGAATACATCCTCGATAGGCATTAAGAATGGTTTGTCAGTTTCACGTTCTGGAGTTGGGATGTAAGCATCAACTTCAGTCATTAATTCGATGATTTTTTCTTCCCACTCAGCTTCTCCTTGAAGAGCTTTAAGAGCAGAACCTTTAATTACAGGAATATCGTCGCCTGGGAATCCGTATTCAGATAATAGGTCGCGAACTTCCATTTCTACTAATTCTAATAATTCTTCGTCATCTACCATGTCGCATTTGTTTAAGAATACAACAATGTAAGGAACACCTACTTGACGAGAAAGAAGGATGTGCTCACGTGTTTGAGGCATTGGACCATCAGCAGCAGATACTACTAAGATACCGCCGTCCATTTGAGCAGCACCAGTGATCATGTTTTTAACATAGTCAGCATGACCTGGGCAGTCAACGTGTGCATAGTGACGAGTTTCAGTTTCGTACTCAACGTGTGCAGTTGAGATTGTGATTCCGCGCTCTCTTTCTTCTGGAGCAGCGTCGATTTGATCGTATCCGCGTGCTTCAGCACCACCAGCTTTTGCAAGAACTGTAGTGATCGCAGCAGTTAATGTAGTTTTACCATGGTCAACGTGGCCGATTGTACCGATGTTAACATGGGGTTTAGAACGTTCGAATTTAGCTTTAGCCATTCTAAATTCCTCCTTAGTTTATATGAGTTATTTTATATTTAGACTAGAAAGTGAAACTTGCGTCTCACTTTCTAAGCTTACATAAGTAGTTATACTTGAACAATCGATAAAAATCAATTATTCACCTTTATTTTTTTTAATAATTTCTTCAGAAACAGACTTCGGTACTTCTTCATAATGATCAAATGTCATCGAGAATGTTCCGCGTCCTTGAGTGTTAGAACGTAATGCCGTTGCATAACCGAACATTTCAGAAAGTGGAACCATAGCGCGAACAACTTGAGCGTTACCGCGAGCTTCCATACCTTCTACACGTCCACGACGAGATGTTACGTCGCCCATAATGTCACCCATGTACTCTTCAGGAATTACAACTTCAACTTTCATCATTGGCTCAAGAATTACTGGGCTACATTTAGAAACCGCAGCTTTAAGCGCCATAGATGCAGCGATTTTGAACGCCATCTCAGATGAATCGACATCATGGTAAGATCCGTCAACTAACGCAGCTTTAATATCAACTAGTGGATAACCAGCTAGTACACCATTTTTAAGTGCGTCTTCAAGACCCGCTCCAACAGCTGGGATGTATTCACGTGGAACTACACCACCGACTACCTTGTTTTGGAATTCGAATCCTTTACCTTCTTCATTAGGTTCAAACTCAATCCAAACGTGACCGAATTGTCCACGACCACCAGATTGACGAGCGAACTTACCTTCAACTTTCGCAGCAGCGCGGAAAGTCTCACGGTATGCTACCTGAGGAGCACCAACGTTTGCTTCCACTTTGAATTCACGGCGCATACGGTCAACAATGATATCAAGGTGAAGTTCACCCATACCAGCGATGATTGTTTGGCCAGTTTCTTGGTCAGTGTGAGCACGGAATGTTGGATCTTCTTCAGAAAGCTTAGATAATGCTGTACCCATTTTATCTTGGTCAGCTTTAGATTTTGGTTCGATAGCTACAGAGATAACTGGCTCTGGGAATTCCATAGACTCAAGGATAACAAGGCTCTTCTCGTCACAAAGAGTATCACCAGTAGTAGTATCTTTTAAACCTACAGCAGCAGCGATATCACCAGCGTAAACTGTTGAAATCTCTTCACGGCTGTTAGCGTGCATTTGTAGGATACGACCTACACGCTCACGCTTACCTTTAGTTGAGTTTTTCACGTATGATCCAGAGTTTAACACACCAGAGTACACACGGAAGAACGTTAACTTACCAACATAAGGATCAGTCATGATTTTGAATGCTAAAGCTGCGAATGGTTCTTCATCGCTAGACTTACGCTCGATAGCTTCATCTGTATCCGGAAGAGTACCTTTAATAGCAGGTACATCTAATGGAGATGGTAGGTAGTCGATAACTGCGTCTAACAGAATTTGAACACCTTTATTTTTGAATGCAGAACCACAGATTACTGGGAAGAATTCTACAGAAGTTGTAGCCTTACGGATACCAGCTTTAAGCTCTTCTACAGTGATTTCTTCACCTTCTAGGTACTTCATCATCATTTCTTCATCAAGCTCAGCTACCGCTTCAATAAGTTTTCCACGGTATTCTTCAGCTAATTCTTTATGCTCTTCAGGAATTTCGACACGCTCGATGTCTGTTCCTAAATCGTTAGAGTACATGTAAGCACACTCTTCAACAAGGTCAATGATACCATTGAACTCATCTTCAGCACCGATTGGTAACTGAATTGGATGTGCGTTTGCTTGTAAACGATCGTGGATTGTTCCTACAGAGTATAAGAAATCTGCACCAATCTTATCCATTTTGTTAACGAATACGATACGAGGTACACCATAAGTAGTAGCCTGACGCCAAACAGTTTCTGTTTGTGGTTCTACACCAGATTGTGCATCAAGTACTGCTACTGCGCCATCAAGTACGCGTAAAGAACGTTCTACTTCTACTGTGAAATCTACGTGTCCTGGAGTGTCAATGATATTTACACGGTGACCTTTCCATTGTGCTGTAGTTGCAGCAGAAGTAATTGTGATACCACGTTCTTGCTCTTGCTCCATCCAGTCCATCTGAGATGCACCTTCATGAGTTTCACCGATTTTATGAATACGTCCTGTGTAATACAGAATACGCTCAGTTGCTGTTGTTTTACCAGCATCGATGTGAGCCATGATACCAATATTACGAGTGTTTTCTAAAGAGAACTCTCTAGTCATTTGGTGTCTTGCTCCTTCCATATATGGATTGGATTATTTTATTTTAAGTAGCAAAAAAGCCACTTTATATTGTTACATATGCCAGTGTCCAGTACCCTCATTATGTAAAACGAGCGCCCAACGAAAGGGAGAGGCATTCTCCCTCTCCACACTTCCATAAGCGACAAATAAAGCGGTTTATGCTTATAATCTATTTTACGTTGAATCCTACCAACGGTAATGAGCAAATGCTTTGTTAGCTTCTGCCATTTTATGAGTGTCTTCACGTTTCTTAACAGATGCACCAGCGTTGTTAGCTGCATCTAAGATTTCGTAAGCTAGACGCTCTTCCATAGTTTTTTCACCACGAAGACGAGCATAGTTTACTAACCAGCGAAGACCTAAAGTTGTACGGCGTTCTGGACGAACCTCAACTGGAACTTGGTAGTTAGCACCACCAACACGACGAGCGCGTACTTCAAGAACAGGCATGATGTTCTTAAGAGCTTGCTCGAATACTTCCATTGGTTCTTTATCTGAACGTTCACGAACGATATCGAAAGCGTTATAAAGAATTGTTTGAGATTTACCTTTTTTACCGTCAACCATCATTTTGTTGATTAGGCGTGTTACAAGTTTAGAATTGTACATTGGATCTGGTAACACGTCACGTTTCGCAACAGGTCCTTTACGAGGCATATTGAGTTCCTCCTTTCATTATAAGTTTATTATTTTTTAGCAGGTTTTGGTCGCTTAGTACCATATTTAGAACGTCCTTGCATACGTTTGTCAACACCAGCTGTATCAAGCGCACCACGAACGATGTGGTAACGTACCCCTGGTAAATCCTTTACTCGACCACCGCGAATTAATACTACGCTATGCTCTTGTAGGTTATGACCGATACCTGGGATGTAAGCTGTAACTTCAATACCATTTGTTAAACGTACACGAGCGTATTTACGTAACGCTGAGTTAGGTTTCTTCGGAGTCATTGTACCAACACGAGTACACACACCACGTTTTTGAGGTGCAGAGATATCAGTTGATTTTTTCTTTAAAGAATTAAAACCTTTGTTTAACGCAGGTGATTTAGACTTCCATACTTTATCAGTACGACCATTTCTCACTAATTGGTTAATAGTAGGCATTTGATTATCCTCCCTTCGCATGTTTGTATGACCACATATCCAGGTGGTTCATTATTAGTTGAAAACAAAGTTTTTGCAAGGAAGAGCAAATGCTCTCTCCTCACAAAAACAGTTTTAACTTATTATTCCTATTGCTGAAGCTCCCACTTGAATCCCCGAAACTTTTCCAAGCTTACGAACTGATTCAACTTTGGTTATGGGTATGTTATGTTGCAAGGCAGTACGAATGATAACATGGGTTAACCGCACATCAGCATCTTCCGCAATAACAACTTCTTTAACTATACCATTTTTGATTGCTTCCAATGTTCGTTTATGACCAACGACTACATTTTCAGCATTTGACACTTTTTGATAAGACATATAAATATCCTCCAAAGCATCGTTCAGGAGCAACCTTGATTATAGTAACATTTTGTCTCATACAATGTCAACTAGGATTAGCTGTTTTTATACAAAATTTACGACGGAAAATTTTACTGTTCCACATAAACTTCATCGTTTTCTACATTCATGTTATCTTGTGTTGTTTTTACAAGATCCACTTTGCGATAACGATTCATACCTGTTCCAGCAGGAACAAGCTTACCGATAATAACATTCTCTTTCAATCCTAGAAGCTCATCGCGTTTACCTTTAATTGCTGCATCTGTTAGAACACGAGTTGTTTCTTGGAATGACGCCGCAGATAAGAACGAATCTGTCTCAAGTGAAGCTTTTGTAATACCAAGTAGAACCGGTCTAGCCGTTGCTGGTTGTTTACCTTTCAGTAACACCTTCGCATTCGCATCAGTAAACTGATGGATATCTAGTAATGTTCCTGGTAATACATCTGTTTCACCCGCATCACTCACACGGACTTTACGTAGCATTTGACGTACCATTACTTCTACGTGTTTGTCACCAATTTCTACCCCTTGCATACGGTATACTTTTTGAACTTCACGTAATAAGTATTCTTGAACTGCTGTAATGTCCGTTACTTTTAGTAATTCCTTCGGATCAATAGAACCTTCTGTTAACTCTTTACCGTGGCTAATTGGCTGTCCTAGAGTTACTTTCAGACGAGCACCGTAAGGAATAGCATACGTACGAGCTTCAACTTCACCCTGTACAACTACTTCTTGGCGATCTTTAACATCGTTGATCGCTGCGATAACACCGTCAATTTCACTGATAACTGCCTGACCTTTCGGATTACGAGCTTCGAAGATCTCTTGGATACGAGGTAAACCTTGTGTGATATCATCTCCGGCAACCCCACCTGTATGGAACGTACGCATCGTTAACTGTGTACCTGGCTCACCGATAGATTGAGCTGCGATAATACCTACCGCTTCTCCTACTTCTACGTCTGTACCAGTTGCTAAGTTACGACCGTAACACTTCTTACATACACCATGGCGAGTATTACACGTAAACGCTGAACGAATGTTTACAGTTTCAACACCCGACTTTTCAACGATATGAGCAATATCTTCAGTAATTAATTGATTTTCAACAACTAATACTTCACCTGTTTCAGGATGTTTTACAGTTTTTCTTGCAAAACGTCCAACAAGACGATCATATAGTGACTCAATAACTTCATTACCCTCTTTAATCGCACCAATTAGTAAACCGCGATCTGTTCCACAATCATCTTGACGAACAATTACATCTTGTGCAACGTCTACAAGACGACGTGTTAAGTAACCAGAATCGGCAGTTTTAAGTGCTGTATCGGCAAGACCTTTACGCGCACCATGCGTAGAGATGAAGTACTCAAGTACTGTTAAACCTTCACGGAAACTCGATTTGATCGGAAGCTCAATGATACGACCAGATGGATTGGCCATCAGACCACGCATACCAGCAAGCTGAGTAAAGTTCGATGCGTTACCACGGGCACCGGAATCACTCATCATGAAGATTGGGTTGCGTTTATTCAAGGATTTCATCAGCTTTCCTTGGATAACATCTTTTGCATTACTCCAAATAGAGATAACGCGATCGTAACGTTCTTCTTCCGTAATTAAACCGCGACGGAATTGTTTAATTACATTATCTACTTTTGCTTGTGCTTCATGGAGAATTTCATCTTTTTCACCTAATACAAGAATATCTGATACCCCAACTGTAATACCAGCTTTTGTAGAGTATTTAAATCCTAAGTTTTTCATACGGTCAAGCATGCGAGACGTTTCTGTAATTTGGAAACGTTTGAATACTTCCGCAATAATGTTACCAAGGATTTTCTTGCTAAATGGTGCCACTTCTTCGCGACTAGCAATAATTTCTTTAATGTTCGCACCTTTTTCAACGAAATATTCCGCTGGTGTTTCTTTTTCAAGGTTTGAGTTTGTTGGTTCATTAATATAAGGGAACGACTCTGGTAAGATTTCGTTAAATATTAATTTACCAACTGTTGTTAATAGAAGCTTACTCTTTTGCTCTTCAGTAAACGTTACATTATTTACCGAACTCGCAGCAACTGCAACACGTGTGTGCAGATGTACATATCCATTTTGGTATGCAAGTATTGCTTCGTTTGCATCTTTGAAGACCATACCTTCACCGATTGCACCCTCGCGCTCAAGTGTTAAGTAATAGTTACCTAATACCATATCCTGAGATGGAGTAACAACTGGTTTTCCGTCTTTTGGATTCAAGATGTTTTGTGCCGCTAACATAAGAATACGAGCTTCTGCTTGTGCCTCTGATGATAACGGAACGTGAACCGCCATTTGGTCACCGTCAAAGTCCGCGTTGTATGCAGTACATACAAGTGGGTGAAGACGGATTGCACGACCTTCTACTAGTGTAGGTTCAAACGCCTGGATACCAAGACGGTGAAGTGTTGGTGCGCGGTTTAGAAGTACTGGATGCTCTTTGATCACAGATTCTAAAACGTCCCAAACTTCAGGGTGTACACGCTCGATTTTACGTTTAGCACTCTTAATGTTGTGTGCTAATCCTTTTCCAACTAACTCTTTCATAACGAAAGGTTTAAACAATTCCAGTGCCATTTCTTTCGGTAATCCACATTGGTACATCTTTAAGTTCGGTCCTACAACGATTACAGAACGGCCAGAGTAGTCAACACGTTTACCTAATAAGTTTTGACGGAAACGTCCTTGTTTACCTTTAAGCATGTGAGATAGTGATTTTAATGGACGGTTACCTGGTCCAGTAACTGGACGGCCACGGCGACCATTATCGATTAATGCGTCTACAGCTTCTTGTAACATACGTTTTTCGTTTTGAACGATGATGCTTGGTGCACCTAAGTCCAATAGACGTTTTAAACGGTTGTTACGGTTAATTACACGACGATATAAGTCGTTTAAGTCAGAAGTAGCAAAACGTCCACCATCTAACTGTACCATTGGGCGTAGTTCTGGTGGGATAACTGGAAGAACCTCTAAGATCATCCAAGATGGGTGATTTCCAGAGTTACGGAATGCTTCTAATACTTCTAGACGTTTAATAGCACGAGTACGGCGTTGTCCTTGTGCTGTTTTTAATTCTTCTTTTAAGAAGTCTACTTCTTTATCTAAATCGATGTCTTGCAGTAATTTTTTAATCGCTTCTGCACCCATAGCAGCATGGAATGTACTGCCATATCGATCACGATATGCACGGTATTCTTTTTCAGAAAGTAATTGCTTCTTATCAAGTGGTGTATCTCCACTTTCTGTTACAACATAAGAAGCGAAATAAATTACTTCTTCAAGCGCGCGAGGGGACATGTCTAAGACAAGTCCCATGCGGCTCGGGATACCTTTGAAATACCAAATATGAGATACAGGAGCAGCTAATTCGATATGACCCATACGTTCACGACGAACTTTTGCACGCGTTACTTCAACGCCACATCGATCACAAACTACACCTTTATAACGTACACGTTTATATTTTCCGCAATGACATTCCCAGTCCTTTTGTGGTCCGAAAATACGCTCACAGAACAAGCCATCTTTTTCAGGCTTTAACGTACGATAGTTAATTGTTTCTGGTTTCTTAACTTCACCGTATGACCAAGAACGAATCTTGTCAGGTGAAGCAAGTCCAATCTTCATATATTCAAAGTTATTTACATCTATCAAGGGGCCTACCTCCCTTTTAGTCTACAGGTTATCCCAATTATTCCTTAGTTGTCTCAACTTCAACATTCAATTTATCTGCTGATTGATGATCATCGTCATCTTCCGTATCACGCATTTCAATTTCTGTATCGTTGATAGACATCATTTTAACGTCCATACCTAAACTTTGCAGTTCTTTAATCAATACTTTGAATGATTCAGGAACACCTGGTTCTGGAACATTTTCACCTTTAACAATTGCTTCATACGTCTTAACACGTCCAATAACATCATCAGACTTCACTGTTAAGATTTCTTGAAGAGTATAAGCAGCACCATAAGCTTCAAGTGCCCAAACCTCCATCTCACCGAAACGCTGTCCACCGAACTGAGCTTTACCTCCAAGAGGTTGCTGCGTTACAAGTGAGTATGGTCCAGTAGAACGAGCATGAAGTTTATCGTCAACCATGTGCGCAAGTTTGATCATATACATGACACCAACAGATACACGGTTATCGAATGGCTCACCAGTACGTCCGTCATACAGGATTGTTTTCGCGTCATTTGCCATACCAGCTTCTTCAATTGTGCCCCATACATCTTCCTCACGAGCACCATCGAATACTGGTGTTGCAATGTGAATGCCAAGGTATCTTGCTGCCATACCAAGATGAAGCTCTAATACCTGACCGATATTCATACGAGATGGTACCCCTAATGGGTTTAACATGATATCGATTGGCGTACCATCTGGTAAGTAAGGCATATCTTCTTCCGGTAAAATACGGGAAATAACACCTTTGTTACCATGACGACCGGCCATTTTGTCACCTTCAGAAATTTTACGCTTTTGAACGATATATGCACGTACAAGTTGATTCACGCCTGGTGGCAATTCATCGCCATCTTCACGGTTAAACACTTTTACGTCTAATATAATACCGCCACCACCGTGTGGTACACGTAGTGATGTATCACGTACTTCACGTGCTTTTTCACCGAAGATTGCATGTAATAGACGTTCTTCTGCCGTTAATTCTGTTACACCTTTTGGCGTTACTTTACCAACAAGTAGATCTCCATCTTTTACTTCAGCACCGACGCGAATAATACCGCGCTCGTCAAGATTACGAAGTGCATCTTCTCCAACATTCGGGATATCACGTGTAATTTCTTCTGGTCCAAGCTTCGTATCACGAGCTTCTGATTCATATTCTTCAATATGGATAGAAGTGTACACATCATCTTTTACAAGGCGCTCACTCATGATGATCGCATCCTCATAGTTATAACCGTCCCATGTCATAAAGCCAACAAGCACGTTACGTCCAAGCGCCAGTTCACCTAGTTCCATAGAAGGACCATCCGCAAGGATTTCACCTTTTACAACTTGGTCTCCAACACTTACGATTGGACGTTGGTTGTAGCAAGTTCCTTGGTTAGAACGAATGAATTTTTGCATTTTGTAGCGATCTAAGTCGCCTTTTACTGTTTGACCGTCAACGTCTACATAGCGACGTACCCAAACTTCACGTGCTTCTACGCGCTCAACAACACCAGGCTGTTTACAGATTACTGCAGCACCTGAGTCTTTTGCTGATACGTACTCCATACCTGTACCTACAATCGGAGATTCCGGATTTATTAACGGAACCGCCTGACGTTGCATGTTCGCTCCCATAAGTGCGCGGTTAGAGTCATCGTTTTCTAAGAACGGAATACAAGCTGTCGCTGCCGACACTACTTGTTTTGGAGATACATCCATGTAGTCGATGCGTTCTTTATTTGTGACAATGTTTTCACCACGGAAACGAGCTACGATATCTTCATCAAGGAATTCCCCTACTTCAGATAATTTCATATTCGCTTGGGCTACAACATAGTTATCTTCTTCATCTGCCGTTAAATAATCAACCTGCCCTGTTACAAGACCAGTTTCTGGGTCAACACGACGGTATGGCGTTTCAATGAAACCAAACTCATTTACTTTCGCAAACGAAGATAATGAGTTAATCAAACCGATGTTTGGTCCCTCTGGCGTTTCAATTGGACACATACGACCATAGTGAGAGTAGTGAACGTCACGTACTTCAAAGCCTGCGCGCTCACGCGTTAAACCACCGGGTCCTAATGCAGATAGTCTTCGTTTGTGAGTTAACTCTGCTAATGGGTTTGTTTGATCCATGAACTGAGATAACTGAGAACTTCCGAAGAACTCTTTAATAGATGCAATAACCGGGCGAATGTTAATTAACGCTTGTGGTGTAATTGCATTTGTATCTTGAATCGACATTCTCTCACGAACAACACGTTCCATACGAGAAAGACCGATACGGAATTGGTTTTGTAGTAACTCTCCTACAGAACGCAGACGACGATTTCCTAAGTGGTCAATATCATCTGTATCCCCTACTTTATATAGCAAGTTAAAGAAGTAGCTAATAGAAGCAAGAATATCACCTGGTGTGATGTGTTTTATATCACGAGTAATATTTGCATTCCCAATTACGTTTATAGATCGTTCGCCTTCTGATTCTGGAGCATAAATCTTAATAGATTGCAGCTCAACATCGCCTGCTACCACTCCACCCATTGGTTTCGCTGTTTTGAATCCAATGTTTTTCTCTAAGTAAGGTAGAATGCGATCCAGTGTACGACGATCTAAGACTGTTCCTTCTGCCGCTAAAATTTCACCAGTTTCTGGATCCACCAGTGTTTCAGCTAAACGTTGGTTAAACAATCTGTTTTTAATGTGTAGCTTTTTGTTGATCTTATAGCGACCTACATTTGCTAAATCGTAGCGCTTCGGATCAAAGAAACGAGACACAAGTAAGCTCTTTGCATTTTCTACTGTTGGTGGTTCACCAGGGCGTAGACGCTCATAAATTTCAAGCAATGCTTTCTCTGTGCTATCTGTGTTGTCTTTTTCTAACGTATTGCTTAAGTATTCGTTATCACCTAAAAGCTCGGTGATTTCTTGATCAGAGCCAAACCCTAATGCGCGTAACAAAACAGTTACAGGAAGTTTACGCGTACGGTCAATACGCACATATACAACATCCTTAGCATCTGTTTCATACTCTAACCAAGCTCCGCGGTTTGGAATTACAGTAGCAGTAAAACCACGTTTTCCGTTTTTATCCACTTTGCCACTATAGTATACGCTTGGAGAGCGAACTAACTGGGAAACGATAACACGTTCTGCACCGTTAATTACGAATGTTCCAGTCTCTGTCATGAGTGGGAAATCTCCCATGAACACATCTTGTTCTTTTACTTCACCAGTTTCCTTGTTGATTAGACGCACTTTTACACGAAGTGGTGCTGCATACGTCACATCACGCTCTTTGCATTCTTCTACAGAGTATTTAGGTTCACCCAAGCTGTAGTCGATAAATTCAAGCGATAGATTTCCCGTAAAGTCTTCGATCGGAGAAATGTCTTGGAACATTTCTCGCAAACCCTCATCAAGAAACCACTGATAAGAAGAGGTTTGAATTTCGATAAGATTTGGTAACTCTAATACTTCACTAATACGGGCATAACTTCTTCGTTGGCGGTGGCGTCCGTATTGAACTAGTTGACCTGTCAACTGCTTCACCCCTCAAATCATGAGTATTATAAATGCACAAAAAAATTTGTGCAAAATCACAAATAAATACAACTACTGCTATTAGCGTAGTTTTTTTCTCTTAAAGATAGATACGTTGAGTCTTTCTACCTGCTCAAAAAAGAAAAATGGCTTCTATAAGAAAACCATCATTCTGTTTCATAATCTGCTGATTTTACTATCTTTTCCAAGAGAAGCAAAAATATACATCTTTCTCAACGCAGAAAATCATATATTGGCATTGTATAATGTTAACATAGCCAAAAATAACCGTCAACGCTTTTTTGATTTTATGATATAATATCCTTTTTTCTTTTCTACAACTTCAACTTCAGAAAATACTTCTTCTAGTTTTTTCATCGCAGATGGCGCACCTTGTTTCTTTTGAATAACAATCCACAATTCTCCACCTGAAACTAAATACTCCACAGCCTTTTCTAAAATCTCATGCACGATATCTTTACCAGCACGAATTGGAGGATTAGATAGAATAACAGCATACTTGCCATCTACATTTTCATAGACACTACTTTGCAAAATACGTATATTTTCAATTCTGTTATTAGCGGCATTTTCTTTTGCAAGTCCCAAGGCCCTTTCATTCACATCCACCATGTGAATTTCACGATTTTGAAACTCTTTCGCTAACGACAAACCGATTGGACCGTACCCACATCCTACGTCTAACACATTACCTTTAACATCTGGCATTTGAAACGCTTCAATTAAAAGACGAGAACCAAAGTCCACTTCGTTTTTCGAGAACACCCCATGGTCAGATAAAAAAGTAAATCGAGATTCACGAAGTGTAACTTCCCATCGTTTACGATCACTTTTACTAGAAGGGTCGTTAGAAAAATAATGGTCTGCCATATGGCCACCTCTTTTCTTTACAGTTAAAAAAAAAGCTCGCATAAGAGCGAGCTTTTTTTAAAGCACCAAAAGTTAATTACTTAACTTCTACAGCAGCGCCAACTTCTTCAAGTTTAGCTTTCATTTCTTCAGCTTCCTCTTTAGTAACGCCTTCTTTGATTGCTTTTGGAGTGTTGTCAACTAATTCTTTAGCTTCTTTTAAGCCAAGACCAGTGATTTCACGTACAGCTTTGATAACTTTGATTTTTTGAGCGCCAGCACTTGCAAGTACTACGTCAAATTCAGTTTGCTCAGCAGCAGCTTCACCAGCGCCACCAGCTACAGCTACAGGAGCAGCAGCAGTTACGCCGAATTCTTCCTCGATAGCTTTTACTAAGTCGTTAAGTTCTAATACAGTCATAGATTTAACTGCTTCAATGATTTGTTCTTTAGTCATTGTAAATATCCTCCCTTAAATAGGTTTGTATTGTTTTATAGATAACAAGTAATTATCTTTTAAAAAATTAAGCGCCTTGCTCTTCCTTTTGATCTGCAACTGCTTTAGTAGCAAGTGCAAGGTTACGGATTGGAGCTTGAAGAACGCTAAGAAGCATAGAAAGTAAGCCTTCACGTGATGGAAGAGTAGCGATAGCTTTAACCTCATCAAGTGTTACAAGTTTACCTTCGATTACGCCCGCTTTAATTTCTAAAGCTTCATGATTTTTAGCGAAGTCGTTTAATACTTTCGCAGGAGCAACTACATCCTCGTTACTGAACGCGATTGCGTTTGGTCCTGTTAAGAATTCGTTTAACTCAGCCATTTCAGCAGACTCTGCAGCACGACGAGTTAAAGAGTTTTTGTAAACTTTGAACTCAACGCCAGCTTCACGTAAGTTTTTACGTAATTCTGTTGCTTCAGAAACTGTTAAACCACGGTAGTCAACAACAATTGTAGATTTACTCGCGCGAAGTTTTTCAGCGATTTCAGTTACAACTTGTTGTTTAGTTTCGATTACTTTGCTCATGTTATTACACCTCCTGTAGATTATATAGAAGATGTACCGAAAGTGCACTAAAAACCTCCATGCCCAACTTGTAGACATGGAGGCATATAGTCACAGAAAAAAGATTCCGCTTCGTATATTAACACCTAGGTAGGAAATTAAGTCGAATCGACTCCTACTGTCTACGGTACACTATTAAAATTCACAACATAAATGATTATATTAAAACTTCTTTATGAAGTCAACTTCCAATTTTTACGCAAGTGTAGAAACATCTACGCGTACGCCAGGTCCCATTGTAGAAGCAACAGTTGCGTTCTTCATGTAAGTACCTTTTGCAGCAGCTGGCTTAGCTTTTTGTAGCGTGTCAGCAATTGTTTTGAAGTTTTCTACTAATTTAGCATCTTCGAAAGATACTTTACCGATTGGAACGTGGATGTTACCAGCTTTATCAACGCGGTATTCAACTTTACCAGCTTTGATTTCGTTAACAGCTTTAGTTACATCGAAAGTAACTGTTCCAGTTTTAGGGTTTGGCATTAAACCTTTAGGTCCTAATACGCGACCAAGTTTACCAACTTCACCCATCATGTCAGGAGTTGCTACTACTACATCGAAATCGAACCAACCTTTTTGGATTTTACCGATGTAATCAGCATCGCCTACGAATTCAGCGCCAGCAGCTTCAGCTTCTTTTGCTTTTTCGCCTTTAGCGAATACTAATACACGTTGTACTTTACCAGTACCGTGTGGAAGAACAACTGCACCACGAATTTGTTGGTCAGCTTTCTTAGGGTCAACACCTAAACGGAATGCAGCTTCTACAGTTGCATCAAATTTAGCTGTGTTTGTTTTCTTTACTAATTCTACTGCTTCTGTTGCAGAGTAAGCAGATGCACGATCAACAAGCTTCGCAGCTTCAACGTACTTTTTACCTCTTTTAGCCATGTTTGTTTCCTCCTTGAATGTGGTTTTAGCGGAATAACCTCCCACGTTTACGCCTTCATTCCGGGAACCCCCGAGGATGTGCGCCCATCCATTTATTTAAAAATGATGATCATTTACGATAATAAAGGTTGCGAATTGGAATTCCAGACCCGCAACCTTTTTTACAAAAAACAAATCGAATTAGTCTTCGATAACGATGCCCATACTGCGCGCAGTACCTTCAACCATACGCATTGCAGCTTCTACGCTAGCAGCGTTTAGGTCAGGCATTTTAGTTTCAGCGATTTCGCGTACTTTATCACGCTTAACAGTTGCCACTTTATTACGGTTTGGTTCACCAGAACCAGACTCAATACCAGCTACTTTCTTAAGAAGAACAGCAGCAGGAGGAGTTTTAGTAATGAAAGTGAATGAACGGTCCTCAAATACCGTAATTTCAACAGGGATGATAAGACCAGCTTGATCAGCTGTACGAGCGTTAAACTCTTTACAGAAGCCCATGATGTTAACACCTGCTTGTCCTAATGCTGGACCAACCGGCGGAGCTGGATTAGCTTTACCTGCAGGAATCTGAAGTTTTACCATTTTAATTACCTTTTTAGCCACGAGACACACCTCCTTAAGTCCGTGATGTGGTCAATTGGGCAGTGATTTGCCCTCCCACTTCATATTTTATCATAATGATAAAATCTTTTTCAAAAAACGTCTCCGTTACCGAAGACGTACTGACTTAAAAGATATTATCACTTTTTACAATTCATTTCAAGTTTCATTTTATAATTTTTCGATTTGATGGAAATCAAGTTCAACCGGAGTCTCGCGACCGAACATGTCTACAAGCACGCTAACTTTTTTCTTTTCCACATCAATTTCTTCAATCGCACCTGTATAATCCGCGAATGGTCCCTCATTTACACGCACTGTTTCATGAAGTTCAAATTCGAAATCAACCACTTCATTGTCCATTCCCATATGCTTCATGATGGTAACAACTTCCTCTTCTAATAGAGGCGATGGTTTAGATCCTGAACCAGAAGAACCGACAAAACCTGTTACACCTGGCGTGTTACGAACAACATACCAAGAATCGTCAGTCATGATTAGTTCTACTAATACGTAACCTGGGAACACTTTTCTTTTCGTTATTTTTTCTTTACCATTTTTCATTTCTACTTCTACTTCTTCCGGGACAACAACACGGAAAATTTTATCTTGCATACCCATTGATTCTACACGTTTCTCTAGGTTTGCTTTTACTTTATTTTCATATCCAGAATAAGTATGGACAACATACCAACTTTTTTCCATTCATTTAGGACGAGCGTCCTTCCCTCCCTGACGTACATTTTTTTGCGCAAATGAAAAAACCCGTTCACCGGGCTTTTACACAGTTCTTATAAATAACATTATATCATGGATAAGTGCTTCTTATTCAAGAATTAACCAAGAATTAACCGAATTAAAGAAGAAATGCCCATATCAACCACTGCGAAGAAAATCGCAAAGAACACAACTGTCGCAATAACAGTCGTTGTTGAGCGGAGTAATTCATCTTTTTTAGGCCAACTTACTTTTTTCATTTCGCGACCTACATCGCCGAAAAAGTTCGTTAAACGCATCTACGGGACCTCCAGTGTATTATTTCAATTATTTATTTTGTTTCTTTGTGAACTGTATGCTTATTGCATGTTTTACAAAACTTCTTTATCTCAAGTCGCTCTACTGAGCTCGTATCTTTCATCGTAGAGTAGTTTCGATTTTTACACTCTTCACATGAGAGTACAACTTTTTTCCTCATTAGTTACACCAACCTTGTAACATTGTCCCTAAAAATGTATCATACAACAAAAGATAATGTCAATGTCATGACTTTCACTCTCTTAACAAAAAGAAAACAGGTGAATTATTTTACACCTGCGGCACTTGCTATGAATTTAAAGTTGTACTCTCTCTCATCTCCATATATCTTTCTAATTTCCTTTTTACACGCTGCAATGCGTTATCAATAGATTTCACGTGCCTGTTTAACTGTTCTGAAATTTCTTGATAGGAACGACCATCTAAGTATAAAGAGAGCACTTTTCTTTCTAAATCGCTTAATAATTCAGATATTTTTGATTCTATGTCTGTATATTCTTCCTGACTTATAATCATCTCTTCTGGATCAGTTACTTTCGATTCCGAAATAACATCTAATAATGTTCGATCAGATTCCTCATCGTAAATTGGCTTGTCTAAAGACACATACGAATTTAACGGAATATGTTTTTGCCTTGTTGCTGTTTTAATAGCGGTAATAATTTGTCGAGTGATACACAGTTCAGCAAATGCTTTGAACGAAGACAGCTTGTCCCCTTTATAATCACGAATGGCTTTAAACAATCCAATCATGCCTTCTTGAACAATATCTTCTCGATCGGCACCCACCAAGAAATAAGATCTTGATTTCGCGCGAACAAAGTTCTTATATTTGTGAATTAAATATTCTAGAGCGTCAGTATTACCTTTTCGAACTAACTCAACGATTGCCTCATCCTCTAAATCACGAAATGTAACGTCGCCTACACTTACGAAGCCTGCTTCCACCTTGATCCCTCCGACCGCTATATATTTAGCAATATTATACAGTAAAAAGATAAAGAGCGTCAATGCTTCAACGCTCTCCTCTTCTTAATTTTTCTAATTTTTCTGTAATATCCTCACTAAATATCTTTCGCATGGCGGGTTGCTTTTCTTTCGTGTCTTTTGTACACCTTCTTACTTGTTGTTCCATCGCTTGCACTTCTAACTCTAATTCACGCGCAGATTTTCGAAGTGCACCTTGCGCAAATATAATCCATTGCTCCGTATAATCCGAAGTTGCAACGTATATTTGTGTATTTATATTTCTAAGCTCAATTGCAAGTTGTTCTATCTTTTCATCTGCAGTTTGATTTTTTCTCGTGAATATTACTTCCACCCGTGATTGTTTCATCTTTTTTTCAATACCATAGACTGTATAGGCATCAAAGACAATCATTACCTTTGTGCCTGTATAGCCTTGATAATCCGCCATCTTATCAATAAGTGCGTCTCTTGATGACTGTAAATCTACATCCCGCAGTTTCTTCAAGTCTCCCCAAGCCCCGATAATGTTGTAACCGTCAACGATTAAAATATCGTTCATTTTTTATTTACCAATTTCGTGACGTTTACGATATACCTCATACATTAACAAACTTGCGGCTACTGAAGCATTTAAGGATGTAACTTTACCGACCATCGGTAAAGTAATTAGGAAATCACACTTTTCACCGATAATACGACTCATACCTTTTCCTTCACTACCAATTACTAGTCCGATTGGCATATTACCATCTAAATTACGGTAATCTGTTTTCCCTTTGGCATCTGTACCAGCAATCCAAAGTCCACGTTCTTTTAATTCATCAATTGTACGCGATAAATTTGTTACACGTGCAACAGGAATATATTCAATTGCCCCAGTCGACGCTTTCGCAACTGACGCTGTAAGCCCCACCGCTCTTCTTTTTGGAATAATAACCCCATGAGCCCCTGTTGCATCCGCAGTACGCATAATAGAGCCTAAGTTATGCGGGTCTTCAATTTCATCTAAAATTAAGAAGAACGGATCTTCATTGCGTTTTTCTGCTAATTTAAACAAATCCTCTAACTCAGCATATTGATATGCAGCTACTTGAGCAATTACACCTTGATGATTACCCTCAACCAATTGATCTAATTTCTTCTTTGGTGCGTGTTGCAAAATAACCTTATTCTCTTTTGCTAATGCTAGTACAATTTGCACTTGTCCTTTGGCAGCACCTTCCGCTACCAAAATTTTATTAATATCTCGCCCCGCTCTTAAAGCTTCAATTACAGGGTTACGTCCGATAATATATTCACTACTCATGATGATGTGCTCCCTTCCTTTTCTTCCAAAACGTCAATCGCCTTATATACAATCTCGTCCAATCTTTCACGATTATTCAACAAGTGATGATAACCGATTAGCGCTTCAAAGGCTGTACTGTGTCGATATGTTTGTACATCTGTATTTTTTGGAACAGTACCCGAATTCGCATTACGCCCTCTTCTTAATACCGCCTCTTCCTCTTCTGTCAAAAATGCCGTTTCTAATAAATGATAAACAACTTTCGCCTGTGCTTTTGCCGAAACAAAGCCCGTCCCTAAGCGATGTAATTGATTAGGGCGAACTTTCCCCTTTTGAAGGAGGTGATAGCGGATATATTGCTCATATACCGCATCACCCATATATGCTAAAGCTAAGCTGTTCAATTGCTTTGCATCAATCATTCTTATCCTCTTTTCCATCTTGTACCTTGAGCGGTATCTTCTAAAATAATATTACGTCCCTTTAAATCATCGCGAATTTGATCAGATAGTGCGAAGTCACGATTTTGACGAGCTTCAATACGCTTTTGGATTAGTGCTTCAATTTCTTCATCAAGCAACTCTTCTTGCGCTAATTCTAATCCTAAAATACTAAATAATGTTTCAAGTTGTTTTACATACGCTTCAATTACAACTTTAGAAGTATGTTCTTCTAACAAATATTGATTTGCGTAATTTGCTACGTTATATAATTCAGTAATCGCATTAGCCGTATTGAAATCATCATCCATCGCTTCTTCGAATGCAACCTGGAACTTTTCCATTTCAGCTAACCATTTTTCATTATGGTCCGTTAAATCCGTACTACTTTCCATACGATGCTTTAAGTTACCGTAAGCTGTTTTAATTCTTTCTAGTCCATTATTAGTACTTTGCAATAAATCCTCGCTAAAGTTAATTGGGTGACGGTAATGTACCGATAGCATAAAGAACCTGATTAACTGTGGATCATATTGTTTAATGATATCGTGAACTAAAATGAAGTTTCCAAGCGACTTAGACATCTTCTCGTTATTAATATTAATATATCCGTTATGCATCCAATAACGTGCAAATGTTTTTCCTGTCAACGCCTCAGACTGCGCAATTTCATTTTCATGATGAGGAAATGCCAAATCTTGACCACCAGCATGAATATCAATTGTATCCCCTAAATATTTACGCGCCATTGCTGAGCATTCAATATGCCACCCTGGGCGTCCTTTCCCCCAAGGGCTTTCCCAGAAGATTTCTCCTTCTTTCGCAGCTTTCCATAAAGCAAAGTCAAGAGGGTCTTGTTTCTTTTCTCCTACTTCAATACGTGCACCGTGACGTAAGTCTGCAATCGGTTGATGTGATAATTTACCGTAACCTTCGAATTCTTTCGTTTTAAAGTACACATCACCTTCTGATTCATATGCATACCCTTTATTCACAAGTTCTTGAATAAATTCAATAATGATATCCATATTTTCCGTTACACGTGGATGAACCGTTGCATGTTTGCAACCTAGTGCCGTTACATCTTCAAAGTAAGCTTCAACAAAACGATCTGCAATTGTTGGCACATCTTCACCTAATTCATTTGCCGCCTTAATTAATTTATCATCCACGTCAGTAAAGTTAGATACATACTGCACATCATATCCTTTATATTCTAAGTAACGGCGTACTGTATCAAACACCATAGGTGGTCTTGCATTCCCAATGTGAATGTAGTTATACACTGTAGGTCCGCACACATACATCTTTACCTTATTTTCTTCTAATGGCATAAACTCTTCTTTTTGACGCGTTAACGTATTATAAATGTGAATAGTCATTTTTATCCTTCCTTCCTACCTTTACTTCGAGTTGCTTTCTCAATTTATCAAGTTCTACTTCCATAACCTTTAATTTATCAAAAATCGGATCCGGAAGATCAGAATGATTTAATTCTTGACCAATCTTTACTCCATTTTGAATAACGACTCGGCCAGGTATACCTACAACTGTAGAATGCGCAGGAACTTCCTTTAACACGACAGATCCTGCTCCAATTTTAGAATTCTCTCCAATAGTAATAGAACCTAGTACTTTAGCACCTGTTGCAATTAATACATTATCCTGAATTGTAGGGTGCCTCTTTCCTTTTTCTTTACCTGTACCACCTAATGTGACACCTTGATAAATTGTTACGTTTTCGCCAATTTCACACGTTTCTCCAATTACAACCCCCATTCCATGATCAATGAAAAAACGACGACCAATAGTTGCTCCTGGATGAATCTCAATGCCAGTAAAAAAACGACTAACTTGCGAAATCCAACGTGCCATAAAGAAAAAATTCCTTTTATAAAAAGCATGTGCAATTCGATGGGCCCAAACTGCATGTAATCCAGAGTAAGTTAAAATGACTTCGAAATAACTTCTTGCCGCTGGATCCTGTTCAAAAACGACTTCAATATCTTCCCGAAGCCTCTTAAACATCGATGTTCCCTCCCCTTTATGGGCTGCTTTTTTCGAGTGAACTAACTCCCCACTTCCCCCTAAATCTTTATACAAGGGGATAAAACTTATACTCACACCATTTACATGGTATAAAAAAAAGACGCCTCTGTCATATAGACAGAGACGCCTTTTAAGCGCGGTTCCACTCTGTTTAGGCTAAAGAAGCCTCAAACTCATCCATGATAACGGTTTACACCGCTTCTGTTTACTTTGCGCCCTAAGACGTTCCGCGAAATACTTCGCTGTTCAACAGAAGACTCGAAGGGGCATTTCAAAAATCCGCTTATAAACCACTTCCAGCCTAAGGGTGGTTCTCTCTGTAAAAAGCCTGATTTTCTACTTCTCCTTCTCGTCGCTTTTCCTTATTAGATTTTAGATATACTTATTATATTGCTAAACCTAGAAAATGTTAACCAATTACTTTTTGAATACGATTTAAAACTTTTTCTTTTCCAAGAAGAGCAATAGCGTTAGGAAGCTCTGGACCATGTGTTTGTCCAGTAGTAGCAACACGGATTGGCATAAATAGGTTTTTACCTTTATGTCCTGTTTCTTTTTGAACTGCTTTAATAGCCGCCTTAACTGCCGCTGGCTCCATTGCTTCTAAAGCTTCTAATTGATCGGCAAATGCACGAAGTACTTCAGGTACTTGTTCACCTTTCAATACTTCTTGTCCCTCTTCTTCATGATCAACATGATCTTTAAAGAACATTTCAGAAAGCTCTACAATTTCAGCTCCAAAGCTCATTTGGTCATGATATAAAGCAATTACATCACGAACCCACGCTTGTTCTTGTTCGCTTAAGTTTTCACCTACGCGACCCGCTTTCACTAAATGCGGTAAGCTTAGTTCAACAACCGTATCTAAATCTTGTTTTTTCATATATTGGTTGTTCATCCATTTTAGTTTTTGGGAATCAAATAATGCAGGTGATTTTGATAAACGAGCTGCATCAAACATTTTGATAAACTCATCTTGAGAGAAGACTTCTTCTTCACCTACTGGTGACCAACCTAGTAATGCAATAAAGTTAAAGATTGCTTCTGGAAGATATCCAAGCTCTTTATATTGCTCAATAAATTGAATAATAGATTCGTCACGCTTACTTAGCTTTTTACGGCTTTCGTTTACAATTAAAGTCATATGACCGAACTTCGGGATATCCCAACCGAAAGCTTCATAAATCATCATTTGTTTTGGCGTGTTTGAAATATGATCATCACCACGAAGTACGTGTGTAATCTCCATTAAGTGATCATCTACCGCTACCGCAAAGTTATAAGTTGGAATTCCATCTTTTTTCACGATAACGAAATCACCAAAATCATTTGAATGGAATGCAACTTCATCTTTTACGAGATCTTTAAACGTGTAGTCGCTATCAGCCGGCACACGGAAGCGAATACTTGGAATACGGCCTTCAGCCTCAAATCCTTTAATTTGCTCCTCAGTTAAGTCACGGTGGTTTCCTGCATAACGCGGTGTTTCACCACGAGCGATTTGACCTTCACGCTCTGCTTCTAGCTCTTCCTCTGTCATATAACATTTGTAAGCTAAATCACGCTCTAATAAATCTTTATATAATTTTTTATAAATATCTAAACGCTCTGTTTGACGATATGGTCCAAATTCACCACCAACATCAACACCTTCATCCCAGTCCATACCGAGCCATTTCAAGTATTTTAATTGGCTTTCTTCTCCACCAGCAACATTACGTTTCACATCAGTATCTTCAATACGAATAATAAACTTACCATCTTGATGACGAGCAAATAAATAATTAAATAATGCCGTACGCGCATTTCCGATATGTAAGTGTCCTGTTGGACTTGGCGCATAGCGCACTCTCACTTGCTTTTCCATAGTTGGTACACCTTCCAATCTTAATGTCAACACATTCTATAATTGTACACCAAAAAAACGTGATTATCCATCTTACGAATTAAAAACCACTATTTTTTCTGTAATAAAACAACCGCTTGAGAAGCAATCCCTTCTTCTCTACCTGTAAATCCTAATTTTTCTGTTGTTGTTGCCTTTACATTAATATTATCAATAGACGTTTCTAATAGTTCACTAATGCGTTTACGCATACTTTCAATATGCGGTGCCATTTTTGGCTTTTGGGCAATAATTGTACAATCTAGGTTCCCTAGCTCATAACCTTGTTCACGCACAAATTTCCAAACCTTTTGTAACAATACGGCTGAATCCGCATCTTTAAAGGCAGGATCTGTATCAGGAAAATGTTTTCCAATATCTCCTGCTGCAATTGCTCCTAGACATGCGTCAGCAATCGTATGTAACAATACATCCGCATCCGAGTGACCGATTAATCCTTTTTCATGAGGAATTGTAATTCCACCGATAATTAACGGTCTACCTTCCGCAAATTCATGTACATCAAAACCTTGTCCAATTCGAAACATTCTTTACATCCTCCTCAATCTAAACTACTTTATGAATTCTATATTATATTGCTATCTCTATAAAGAAAAGCCCGGCAACTGCCGAGCTTTTCTTTACTATAATACCATCACTTCTATTTCTTCTGAACATGAAGGAAACTTTCAGCAATTAGTAAATCCTCTGGAGTCGTCACTTTAATATTATAGTAACTCCCCTCTACTACGCCTACTTTCTTCCCTACACGTTCTACGAGACTTGCATCATCTGTACCAAGAAAACAATTTTGCTTTGCACTTCTATGAGCTTCTAATAAAAGAGGAACAGAAAATCCTTGTGGTGTTTGAACCGCTTTAAGCTGAGAACGTTCTACCGTTTCAACAACAACACCCTGTTCTACTTTCTTAATGGTATCCTTCACTGGCACCGCACAAATGGAAGCACCATATTTCTCTGCTGCAGTTAATACATCTTGCATCATCTTATTCGTTACGAACGGGCGCGCACCATCGTGTACGAGAACATATTCAACACCACTCACATACTGAAGCGCATTATACACACTATCTTGTCTTTCGGCCCCGCCTTGAATAAATTGCACCTGCTTTTCAACCGGGTACTTCTGCATTAACTCCTCAAAATAAGGGCGTTCCTCTTCGTTAATCGCCATGATAATACGTTTACATGCTTTATCTTTTTCAAAAGCACGTAATGTATGCACAATGATAGGTACTCCATTTATAAGTAAGAACAACTTATTTTTGCCAGCACCCATCCGTTTCCCTTGACCAGCTGCCGGAATAATTAACGTATACATATTAATAATCCTCTACTTATAATGCTTTTTCTAATAATTTACGTTTTGCGAAAATCATACGACCAGCCGATGTTTGCAACACACTTGTAACTAGTACATTAAGTTGCGAACCGACATATTCTCTACCATCTTCTACTACAATCATCGTGCCATCATCTAAGTATGCAACACCTTGATTTTGTTCTTTACCATCTTTCACAACATAAACACTTAATTCTTCACCAGGGAGTACGACTGGTTTAATTGCATTTGCTAAATCGTTAATGTTTAACACTGTTACTCCTTGTAGTTCAGAAACTTTGTTTAAGTTGAAATCATTTGTTACAACAGTTCCACCAGTGATTTTAGCTAACTTTACAAGCTTGCTATCCACCTCTTGGATATCCTCAAAATCGCCTTCATAAATTTCCACCGGAATTGGTAGCTCTTTTTGAATACGATTTAAAATGTCTAATCCTCTGCGACCACGATTACGCTTTAAAGCATCAGAAGAATCGGCAATATGCTGAAGCTCTTCTAATACGAATTGTGGAATCACAATTGTTCCTTCTAAAAACTTCGTTTGGCAAATATCCGCAATACGTCCATCAATAATTACACTTGTATCGAGAATTTTCCAATGAGTTGTAGATTTTTCTACCTCTACCTCTTCGTTCTCGCTATTGTTTTTCTTCTTACCTCCACGCTGGGGTAATGTAAATAATCCTAGCAATTCATTTCTCTTTTTAAATCCTACTTGGAATCCTAAATAACCAAGTAAAAGAGTAAAGAACACTTGTAATACTGTACTAATGACTGGAATCGTGAATTCACGAATTGGTATCAAAATTAAATATGCAACAATAAGACCAGAGATCAACCCTAATGTACCAAATAAAACATCCGCTACCGGTGCCTTTACAAGGGCTTCTTCGATATGTTTAATAAGTTGAACAATATAATCCACAAGCCAAAATGTTGTTAAAAATAAAATAATTGCACCAATAATTGCACGAACGTACGATCCCTCAAGCAAAGGAACAGCACCGACGTCCAATACATTAATAACTTTTGGGATTAGAAAAATCCCTAACGCTCCCCCGATTACTAAAAAGAAGAGCTGTACGATTCTTTTTAACATCCAACCACCTCCTACTCATTATTAACCATTGTTTTGCTAATCAAAACGCCGAATGCAAAAGCGGACGTGTTTTTTTGTAAATAGTTTTATTTACCAATATACCATATCATATAACAAAAATGTTCTAGTGTCGTTATATTATGGAATCAATGTAATATTCTTAATTGTGTCTACTCATATAGAGATGCTCTTGAATTCTTTTTAGGCCCTCTCGTATTTTCTTCGCCCTAACTTCCCCAATTCCTTCCACATCATCCAATTCATTAATAGTTGCACGACAAACACCTTGCAATGTTTTAAATCGATTAATTAAATTTTCAATGATAAGTGGTGGAACACGAGAAATTTTGCTTGCGATTCGGTATCCCCTCGGTGTCACGCTTTCTTCTAAGCTCATTTGCCCTGGATAGCCGAGCAATTTAACTAAATCGCTATCCTCTAAAAGCTGTGTATTTGCAAGATCTTGTAACTTTTTCAAAATTTGATGGTGATCCTGCGTTTTTTCTTGATAATAATCCTTAATTAATAACGCTGCCTCTGCTTCTAAGTCGGCTAGTAATTCTGTAAGTTGTAAACGAATTAACCTTCCTTCCGTTCCTAACTCATGAATGTAGCTCACTATTTCATTTTTAATACGCAGTACCATTTCAACACTATGTAAAACGTGAACTACCTCGGACATTGTAACGACCTCTTCAAATTCTAGAATGCCCAAATTCGTAATCCCATCATTCCATACAGCTTTATATTTTTCTAACGTTTGAATAGCTTGGTTTGCCTTTGTTAAAATTACACCTATATCTTTTAGTGTATAACGTAAGTTCCCTTGATATAGTGTAATTACGTTACGTCTTTGTGAAATAGCCACAACAAGGCTAGCCGTCTGCTTTGCTACACGCTCTGCCGTTCGGTGACGCATACCTGTTTCAATAGAATCAATGGATGGATCTGGAACTAATTGTGCATTTGCAATTAAAATTTTGCTCCCAGTTTCATTTAAAATAAGTGCCCCATCCATTTTTGCTAATTCATATAAACTAGCCGGTGAGAATGCACAATTAATGTGAAATCCTCCATCAACAATACTTTTAATCTGCTCATTATACCCAAGAACAATTAGCCCTCCAGTTTGCGCACGAAGTACGTTATCTATCCCCTCGCGTAGTGGTGTTCCTGGGGCAACAAGCTGTAGAATATTAATCATACTTTTGACACGTTGCTTGTTTTCCTCCATAGCCTAGCCTCCTAATGTCAAACGAAGCGCTTCTCCTAAATTAGAAACACCTACTACCTCAATCCCATCTGGAATTGTCCATCCTCCCAAATTTTTTCTAGGAATAATAGCACGTTGAAATCCTAATTTCGCTGCTTCTTGTACACGTTGTTCAATTCTTGATACTCTTCTTATTTCTCCAGTTAGGCCTACTTCTCCTATTACCGCATCGGCTGGTGCAGTAGCTTTATCTCTGAAACTTGAAGCAATACTTAAGGCGACAGCTAAATCGATTGCTGGTTCATCTAATTTCAAGCCACCCGCAACTTTTAAATATGCGTCTTGATTTTGCAACAATAAACCTGTTCTTTTTTCTAGCACTGCCATAATAAGTGAAACGCGGTTATGATCAATTCCCGTCGCCATTCTTCGAGGATTTCCAAAACTAGTAGGGGAGATTAATGCTTGTATTTCTACTAAAACCGGTCTTGTTCCTTCCATTGAAGCAACCACTGTGGATCCTGCAACTCCAACTGGACGTTCCTCAAGGAAAATTTCAGAAGGATTTAGTACTTCTGCAAGACCTAGTTCCTTCATTTCAAAGATACCCATTTCATTTGTGGAACCAAAACGGTTCTTCACAGCTCGCAAAATACGATATGTATGGTGACGATCTCCTTCAAAGTAAAGAACTGCATCAACCATATGTTCTAGCATACGTGGTCCTGCAATTGCCCCTTCTTTTGTCACATGTCCGACGATAAAAATAGGAATCCCTTTCGTCTTTGCAAGTTTCATTAATTCCGCTGTACATTCACGTACTTGCGTTACACTCCCTGGGGCTGACGTCACTTCAGGTAAATGTATCGTCTGAATGGAGTCAATAACAACAAAAGCTGGATTCATCTCTTCAATGTGCGCTGCAATTCTCTGTAAATCAGTCTCTGCTACAACAAATAGATTACTACCCTTTACATGCAAACGATCTGCACGAAGTTTGATCTGCTTTGCTGACTCCTCACCTGATATGTATAGTACATCATATGAAGAATCTGCTAATTGCGATGAAATTTGTAATAACAATGTTGATTTCCCAATCCCAGGGTCTCCACCAATAAGTACTAAAGATCCATCTACAATCCCGCCACCAAGTACACGGTTAAACTCTTGAAATTTTGTTTCAATACGCGCCTCAGACTTTGTTTCTACCTCTGTTAAGCGTCTTGGTTTTGTTACTTCTGATTGAATTGCATTGGCATAATTAAGGCGTCTTGATGATACAACTGGTTCCATCTCTTCAACAAGCGTATTCCATTGACCACATCCAGGACATTTCCCCATATATTTTGGCGACTGATAACCACATTCTTGACATGTAAATTTTGTTTTCTTTTTAGCCATATCTTTTATAGTTCACTTCACTTTCATCTACAAACGTTTATCCTTCTCGTACAAGAAAGAGGGCTATCGCGTAGCCCTCTTTGTTTGTCTATACTTATTTTACCTTTTCCGCACTATGAATGACAAATGATTCTCCTTCTATATCAAAGATAACTTTTTGTCCTTTCTCAATAGCACCTTTTAACAGTTCTTCTGATAGTCTATCTTCTACATGTTTTTGAATTGCTCTACGAAGCGGACGAGCACCGTACTCTCGATCAAATCCTTTATCAGCAATTGCTGAAATTGCTCCTTCTGTTAAATGCAATTCAATCTCTTGTTCTTTTAAGCGATTCACTAACTGATTCACCATAAGAGTTACAATTTCTTGAATATGTTTTTTCTCAAGCATATGGAACACGATAATTTCATCAATACGGTTTAAGAATTCTGGACGAAATGCTTTTTTCAATTCATCCATTACTTTACCTTTCATATCTGAATAATCGCGGCTCTCATCTTGTACGTTAAATCCAAGATGTTTATTACGTTTTAATGCGTCTGCACCAACATTAGATGTCATAATAACAATTGTATTACGGAAATCAACTGTACGTCCTTTAGAATCTGTTAAACGGCCATCTTCTAATACTTGTAGTAAAATATTAAACACATCAGGATGAGCTTTCTCTACTTCATCTAATAAGACAACTGAATATGGCTTACGACGAACTTTCTCTGTTAATTGTCCACCTTCTTCATATCCAACATATCCTGGAGGAGATCCAACTAAACGAGAAGTAGAATGCTTTTCCATGTACTCAGACATATCGATGCGGATCATTGCATCCTCATCACCGAACATAGATTCCGCTAATGCCCTTGCTAGTTCTGTTTTACCTACACCAGTAGGTCCTAGGAAAATAAATGAGCCAATTGGACGTTTCGGATCTTTTAATCCCGCTCTCGCACGACGAACAGCTTTTGCCACAGCTACAACTGCTTCATCCTGCCCAATTAAACGATCATGTAAAATTGATTCCAAGTTTAATAATTTATCTGTCTCTGTTTGTGCAAGTTTAGAAACTGGAATACGTGTCCATGTGGAAACGACATTTGCAATATCTTCTACTGTTACTTCTGAGTTTTCTTGTCCTTGTTTCTCTTTCCACTGACGCTTTGTATCTTCTAACTTTTCACGTAAACGTTGTTCCATATCACGTAAGGAAGCAGCCTTTTCAAATTCTTGGCTTTGTACAGCTGCATCTTTTTCTTTTCTAATTTCCTCAAGCTTCACTTCAAGCTCTTTTAAGTTTGGCGGTGTTGTATACGAACGTAAGCGCACTTTTGATGCAGCCTCGTCAATTAAATCGATTGCTTTATCAGGTAAAAAACGGTCTGTAATGTAACGATCTGAAAGTTTTACAGCCGCATCGATTGCATCATCTGTAATAGATACGCGGTGATGCGCCTCATAACGGTCACGTAAACCTTTTAAAATTTGAACTGATTCTTCTAAGTTTGGTTCATCAACATGAATTGGTTGGAAACGTCTTTCTAATGCCGCATCCTTTTCAATATATTTACGATATTCGTCTAAAGTTGTTGCACCAATACATTGTAATTCACCACGTGCTAAAGATGGTTTTAAAATATTCGATGCATCAATTGCACCTTCCGCCCCTCCTGCACCAATTAACGTATGAAGCTCATCAATAAATAGGATGATGTTACCAGCTTGGCGAATCTCATCCATCACTTTCTTTAAACGATCCTCAAACTCACCACGATATTTTGTTCCAGCAACAACTGTACCCATATCTAATGTCATAACACGCTTATCTCTTAAAGTTTCAGGAACTTCATTATTTAC
The DNA here is from genome assembly GCF_003315125.1 of Bacillus sp. DB-2. Taxonomy (NCBI): domain Bacteria; kingdom Bacillati; phylum Bacillota; class Bacilli; order Caryophanales; family Bacillaceae; genus Bacillus; species Bacillus sp. DB-2. Next base: position 55,179 of record NZ_QNRN01000022.1, read on the forward strand.
AATTTGCTGTGCTAATCCTTCCGCAATTGCTGTCTTACCTACACCAGGTTCTCCAATTAATACTGGATTGTTTTTTGTTCTACGGCTTAACACTTCAATTACACGTTGAATTTCTTTACTACGTCCAATAACAGGATCTAAACGATTTTCACGTGCAACAACTGTTAAATCACGTGCTAGACTGTCAAGTGTAGGTGTATTCGCATTTGTTGATGAACCACCCTGGTGACCTGAACTAGCTTCATTACTTCCAAGAAGTTGTAACACTTGTTGTCTTGCTTTATTTAGGCTTACACCTAAATTATTTAAAACGCGTGCTGCTACACCTTCACCTTCACGGATTAAACCAAGTAAAATATGTTCTGTTCCAACGTAGGAATGGCCTAGCTTACGAGCTTCATCCATAGACAACTCAATAACTTTTTTAGCACGAGGTGTGTAATGTACTGTTTGAGAAGCTTCCGTTCCACGTCCAATTAATGCTTCTACCTCTTTTTGAACTTTCTCTGGACTTAATCCAAGAGCAATTAACGCTTTTGCTGCAATTCCTTCACCTTCGCGTACAAGCCCAAGTAAAATATGTTCTGTTCCAATATTATTATGCCCAATGCGAATTGCTTCCTCTTGAGATAAAGCTAATACTTTCTGTGCTCGTTCTGTAAATCTTCCAAACATCATAGAAATCGCCTCCTACTTGCGCTTAATTTTGTTTAATTCGTAATCGCTCACGGATTAAGGTTGCTCTTCGATAATCTCTTTCTTCTGGTCCTAAAGGTCCTCCTGCATATTGTTGCAAAATGCCTGGCTGAGTAAGAACCATTAACTCAGTTAAAATATTTCTCGATATACCTTGTATATATCCTAAGTCAATACCAAGCCGTACATCTGATAAACAAGTGGCTGCTTCTGCAGATTGAATTAAACGACTGTTAGCTAGTATTCCGTAAGAACGATATACTTTATCTTCAAGCTCGATACTTGAATTTTGTACAATTAATTCTCTAGCCATTTTTTCTTGATGGATGATTTGTTGAATGACACTCTTTAAATCTGCAATAATATCTTCTTCTGATTTCCCTAGTGTCATTTGATTTGACACTTGAAATATATTACCTAACGCTTCGCTACCTTCACCGTATATTCCTCTTACTACTAACCCTAATTTTTGAATTACTTGTATAATACGGTTAATTCTTTTCGTTAAAACCAGTCCCGGCAAATGAATCATTACCGAAGCCCTTAATCCTGTACCGACGTTAGTGGGGCAACTCGTAATATATCCAAGCGATTCATCAAAAGCATATTCAACCTGTTCCTCGATCCAATTATCTATTTGATTGGCACTTTGAAGCGCCTCTGATAACTGTAAACCTGAAAATAGGCACTGAATCCTAACATGATCCTCTTCATTAAGCATGATACTTATATGTTCACTTTCTGATAGTAGGCATGCTCCGTATTCTGTTCCTGCAAGATTTGGACTAATTAAATGCTTCTCAACTAAAACTCTCCTTTGAAGAGGATTTAATTCATTCATTTTTAATAGTTCAAACTCCCCAAAAGGTTCTACAGGTTTATTTATAAACTTCTTCTTAAATAACTCGTGAATCTGTTTAGCTTCTTCCTCGTTTTGCATAGTAGAGAATTGATATTTTTTAAAATTACGAGCCAAACGAATTCGACTACTTAAAACAATATCAGAATCAGGGCCATCTCCCTTCATCCATGGACTAATCGCTTCATTCATGATTCTGTCCAGTGACATAGAACTATTCCCCCTCTCTATGCTCACTAAGCTGATTTACAAGACCTCGAATTTTATCTCGTACTTCAGCCGCTTTCTCAAATTCCTCTTTCTGTACATATTGTTTCAGATTGAGTTTTAGTTCATCTAATTCTTTCTTTAAGTAGATATTTCCTTCTATACGCTCAGGAATTTTTCCACAATGATCCGTATGCCCACCGTGAAGACGTTTTAACAATGGTTTTAAATGCTCCTTAAATGTATCGTAACAAGAAGCACATCCAAAGCGTCCCACTTTTGTAAATTGTTCATATGTCATCTTACAATTCGGACATCTTGATATATTTGTATTTGAAAATGCATCTTGCCCTTCTTCAAACATTGCTGGTTCACTATGCAATAATCCGGCTAATAGGTCATGGAATGAAAAATTAGACTGCGGTGATTGAAAGAAAGACGTATAGCCACTTTGTTCTGCACATTGCTCGCAAAGATGAACTTCCGCCTTTTTTCCGTTGATTACTTTTGTATAATGTAAAGTTGCTGGTCTTATATTACAGTTTTGACAAGTCATCGCTATCCCCCACCTTTACAACAGGAACGATCTATCTCATGATACTTTTCATACATTACTAGATTGTTCTCTTTCCTTAATCCATTTAGTAAAAGCACATGTCATCTTTCAAAATTCCTACAATATTAAACTGCATTATCTTAGTTATCATTCTTAACAAAAGTTATATTTATTTATATTTCAGTGTTCTTAACATTGCGCATAATATTCGAGCCCTAAGTTCATCTCGAAAAGGAACATCCATTAATAATACAGAACGATCTAGTACGCTTAACATAAGTTTAGCTTCACGATTTGTTATAATCCCCTCTTCTATTAAACGTATAATCATACTTTCAGCATTTCCTTGTGCAACGCTATGATCAATCATATGAAGCATTTGATCAATAATGTCTATATCATCATGCAGTTTGACTTTTATAATGCGAATGTAACCTCCTCCACCTCGTTTACTTTCTACTACAAATCCTCTTTCTAACGTAAAACGGGTATTGATTACATAGTTGATTTGAGATGGCACACAATCGAATCGATCAGCGACCTCATTCCTCTTGATTTCAATCGCATTATTATTGCTTAAGTCAATAACTTGCTTTAGATATTTCTCAATGATATCAGATATATTTCTCATTTATCCGCCACCTTTATTGACTTTGACTATCTTTGACTATAATTATATACGTATTAAAAAAATTTGCAACTCTTTTGCTTATTCACTATCCTAGCCACATTTCACAATCTTTAATCAAAAGGACGATTCTTTAAATAAAGATTTTTTAAATTACTATGAATTATAAAAGAAAACACGAAAAAACACGAGTCAAATGACTCGTGTTTTTAGCTTGCTTGGCGACGTCCTACTCTCACAGGGACAAGGTCCCAACTACCATCGGCGCTAGAGAGCTTAACTTCCGTGTTCGGTATGGGAACGGGTGTGACCTCTCTGC
>NZ_QNRN01000023.1:0-58371 GCF_003315125.1 Bacillus sp. DB-2
ACTTCTTTTTTAGCTTATAAACTATACGAACAAGGAAAACAATTTATGAAAATAGACAAATGGTTTCCTTCCACAAAAACATGTAGCAGTTGTGGGAATGTAAAAAATATGTCATTGTCTGAACGAATATATTCTTGTATATGCGGTGTAAATCTCGATAGAGATTATAACGCAGCTATCAATATCAAAAATGAAGCAATACGCCTATTAGCGTTAGCATAAATAGCAATAAAATAACCTTTGGAACAAGGGAGTTAGCTCGGCTGTCTTAAGACGAATTCGTTAGCTATCAAAAGTAACGACTAACCGAGAAGCCCCCACTTCAAACAGTCCGTTAGGACGTTAAGTGGCGGGTAGTTCACAGGTATACTTCTATAAGAATTTTTGAGGGAAATGAATAAGTTGTGATAAACCTAATTAAATAAATGATTTGAAAGTAAACTAAACGGCTAAAAGTTTACTTTCATTTTTATTAAAAAAAGAACATGTAGAAATTACTACATGTTCTTTTTGATTTGATGGCAATATTACAACTTGTTTATATTAGTTTGCTACTTTCATACTTTTGTAAAACTCGTTTTCACTATATGGTGCCCCTAATATCCTGTTTACATTTGTACATATTAACAGATTGGTATTGCATAGATCGTAAAATTTGCCTAGGTAGAGCTAAATACTTTATGGTATTACTTAATGATTGTAGAGATGGCTTGTTTGTATACCAGTTGTTGTTTACCATGAACCATCATTAAGACAGTAAATTTATCTGTTGCAAGGATCTGCCCACGTACTGGAACGCCATTCTTTAAAAATACAGTAACTTCCCCTTTTTTCTCTTTCAATTGTTCATACATATCTTCTTGTAAATTAAACATGAAATGCGCCCCCTGGTTTGTTTGTATTTACTTTTCTTCTCATACTTGCTGCTTTTCACTGTTGGATATATGTGATTCCCATTCACTTTCTATTTTTCTAAACCATTTTCCTATTTTGCTTAGATAATATCTTTTTACTTCACCATAAAGAATCCAAATTTCACGTTCCTGCATTTGAATCATCACTTCATGAAGAATCTCATCATGTTCATACTTTCTAGGTTTTCTATGATGTGTTTTTAAAAACTGTGTATATTCTCTACGTAACCAATTAGAAATATGTTCTTTTTGTTTTCACTTGAGATGTGACCATTTTTTATTTGTTTGAAGGATTTTTTCCATTTACTTTTTTGTGGTTTTTCATCGAAACTCATCTCCTTTTACTAGTAAAACGAATATATAACTATCGTATCACATTTAAATTGAAATACTGCTTTAGGGACATATTTCGCAAGAAATCTATGCAAAATAAACAATACATGATCCATTTAGCGAATTAATTCAACATAAAAGTAAATGTAGACTATTTGTGTGGTGTTTTATCTTTTATTAATTATTACGGTACGTGAAATTATAATGTTAAACCTAAAAAAGCCCCTTGAAAGGAGCTTCTTATTTTACAAGGTATTGTTCTATTTCTTTTATTAATAATTCTGCACCTTCTGGACTTAATGCTATCTTACCATTTGCTAATGTTATGTTACGATTTGACACTTCTTCTGTTAACGCACAAACACCACCAGGCTGATACCTCTGTAAAACAATGTCTTCACCTTCTACAAAGATCTCTAATGGTGATTTTTCTTTCATACCTAGCGTATTTCTAAGTTCCTTTGGAATTACCACACGCCCTAATTCATCTATTTTTCTAGTTACTCCGGTTGCTTTCATCTAATATCTTTCCCCATTTCATTATCAATTGTACCCAAGCTATTCTTTACTATTGTAACAAGCTTTTCCCATACATGAAAATTTATTTGCATTTACAAAAGAACAAGTAAAATAAATAGAGGATTTTTGGCACGATAACAAGATAAGTAATTGAAATGAAGCAATTCTTCAGCTCGTAGAGAAAGCGTTAAGTCATAAAAAGCAAAGCCTTTTGGCTACGCCAAACCGAAATTCATCTCCCACCTACCGCTGGGCTACGCCCTTCACGCGCTTGAGGAAGGAGTATTCTTTCGAGGAATTCGTTAAAATTTCGTTCTGGGGGTGCCACAAAATTTCAAGTTGATAGCGATGTGTTGCTATCCCAATGAATAAAATTTGATTATATAAAAATAATAAAAACACGACCGTTATACGTAAAGAGGTGTAAATCATGTCTTTAAATGAAAAGACCTTAGAAACCATGGAAAATACCATTGTTGAAACTATCCAGACAAATAATTTACAAGAACTTAAGAATACATTAGAACAGATCTTTGATATTTGTGCCGATTTAGTTGAACATCCATTACAATTAAAAACAAAAACGAATGTTTTACTATATTATTTTGAAGGTCTGACAGATGGTTTTGCACTAAAAGGAAATGTCGTTACACCATTATTACAAGAAGTAAATGAAGACAGGCAAGTATTTAATTCTAATATTATTGCTACTTATACAAAAACAGTATATACATGGAATGAAATTAAAAAAGGGCTGCTCGAGGGACAATGTGTACTGTTTATGGAAGGAGAAAAGAAAGCCCTTCTCATAAATACAAAGGGATGGGCAGAAAGATCGATTCAGGAACCTATTTCAGAAGTTACCATTAAAGGTTCTCATGATGGGTTTATTGAGAATGCCACTAAAAACATAGGTCTCATTCGTAGATATATTCCTTCTACTGAGTTAAAAATCAAAAAATTGACAATCGGAGAACGGGCCACTACTTTTGTATATTTACTTTACTTAGGCGATGTAGCTAACGAAGATGTGGTACAGGAAGTGGAGACAAGAATCTGTAAAATTAAAACTGATACAGTATTGAGTGTAGGAGAATTGTCCAACTTTACAAAAGATCAAAATTGGACTCCCTTTCCACAGGCTTATTTAAGTGAACGCCCAGATGCTATTTCTAATCATATTCTTGATGGTAAAGTAGCAGTGTTAATTGATAGATCTCCTGGTGCAATGATCGTTCCAATGAATTTAATTGGATTTTTTCAGACTCCCGATGATTATAATGTACATTGGCTGATTGCATCATCTTTTCGCTTATTACGCTTTTTAGGATTTATTATAGCTATATTTTTACCCGCGATATATATTGCAATGGTTTCATTCCACTTTGAAATCATTCCTTTAGATCTATATACTTCTATTGCAACGTCAAGAATTAAAGTCCCTTTCTCGCCTTTATTGGAAGCATTTATTATGGAAATCACATTAGAAATGCTTCGTGAAGCGGGTATTCGTCTACCACAACCAATTGGACAAACAATTGGAATTGTTGGAGGTATTGTAATTGGACAAGCAGCTGTTCAAGCAGGACTTGTGAGTAATGTTATGGTTATTATCGTATCTATTACTGCCATTGCATCATTTGTTGTTTCTAATTATGATTTATCAAGTTGTATTCGGCTTATTCGTTTTCCAATGATGTTATTTGCCTACTTTTTTGGAATTGTAGGTATTGTTAGTGGATTAATGCTCTTATTTGCTCATTTTGTTTCACTAACTTCCTATGGTTCACCATATGGATTGCCAATTGCACCATTTCGTCTCCAAGAGTTAAAAGATTCTTTTGTAAGATTTCCCATTTCTATGATCACCACCCGCTCAAGCACAGGACAGCCGAAACAAAGAAAGAAAAAAGAAGGTGGCTCGCATGGGGAGTCTTAAATTCCAAAGCATAACCTTATTCGAATATATTGTTTTCATTCATTCACTGCAACTTGCATCAGGTATGTTAATTATGCCAAGCCCTCTTGCCACTACCGCTGGTACAGACGGCTGGATTTCTATCATTCTGGGATGGATAATTACTTCTATAATTGGTGTAATTATTATATTAATGTTACAAAAAAATCCTAACAAAAATTTCTCTCAGATCTTAAATGCATACTTTGGTAAATGGCTAGGGACAATTTTTCTTCTTTTATATGCCTTTTATCTATTTTTTGCTGGTTTTAATACTTTATTAAAGGCAACTGATATTGTAAAAGTGTGGATATTCCCTTCCACTCCTGCTTATCAAATTGCCATATTATTACTATTACCTTTTATTATTTTATCACTGAGTGGGATAAGGGCTCTTACTAGTTACTCTATGCTTGTTTTCTTCTTCACTACTTGGATGCCAATCTTTCTCCTTTTCTCATTACAGAGTATTTACAATCCTTTACACCTACTACCTATTTTTAAAGATGGCTTATATCCTATTGTAAAGGCAACAAAAGAAACCATTACTCCTTATGCGGGCTTAGAAATTGCATATTTTATTTATCCGTTCTTACAAAAAAAACAAAAAGCCATAAAAGGAATACTAATAGCGAATACTGGAACCATGTTTTTCTATCTATATGTGACTATTCTTTCTTATATATACTTTAGTCCGGAGGGGATAAAAGACGTAATTTGGCCAGTATTTCATCTGTTAAAAGGGGTTCGTTTTTCTTTCATAGAACGATTAGAAATTTTATATATCGCTTACTATTTGATTGTATTTTCCACTACAATATATCCGTATTTATTTTTCAGTTTCGAATCTGTGACCATTTTATTTCAAAAAACCGTTCGCAATTGGGTGCTGGTTGGTTTTATGGTATTAATAGTCGGCTTATTCGTTTTTCTAAATCCCGATGTGGATCAATATTTATTTATATATTCTCTTATGGATATCTTAAATATCATTTTCTTTATTCTATTACCAATCTTCTTTTTCGCTTACAGCATTGTTTTTACTTGGTTTACTAGGAGGAAACAGCTTTGATTCGAAAATGGATATGGATTGTAATCTGTTGTGTATGTTTAATTGGTTGTGGTCAGAGAATTCCTCTTGAAAAAGTTTCTTTAATCCTTTTAATCGGCTTAGATAGTACTTCTAATGGAAACATAAAAGTGGGCACAAGCATACCACTCTTTCATCATAAACAGCAAAGCAGCACTGTAGAGCATTGGGTTCAGGCGTCAACCATATATGATGGATTTAGCAAAATGGATACGAAATTAACAGGGTATGTGACATCATCCAAAGCTGAAGTTATTTTAATTGGGGATAAATTAGCACAAGAAGAAAATTGGATACAGGCGCTCGATTCCTCTTACCGTGATCCTTACGCTACCATCAATGCTAAAGTGGTGCTTGTTGATGGACCGGCAGAAGATATGTTTAAAGTTAATAGGCCTGATAAGCCATCACTTCCATCTTATATAAATGGTGTAATCGAGTCTTCAATTCAAAATAATCAATCCGTCTCTTCTACAATTCAACAATTAATGAGAGAAAAAAATGAACAGGGAATGACGCAAACTGTTCCCATTATCAAGAAAACAAATAATGAAATTGATACGGTAGGAATTGCATTTTTAAATCATCAAGGAAAGTACTTAACGAAGATTCCTAAAACCGATGTGAAGTTTTTCAACCTTATTAATAAGTCAAAAAATACAGGTCGGATGATACTACACCTTGTTCTTTCTCCAAAAAAATCTGATAAAAAGCCAAATACGTCTGTTTTCGTACAAAATGCAAAGAGAAAAATTAGTGTTGATTTCCAAAAAGGTAAATTTATTTTTAATATAGATGTAAGTATGAATGTATCCTTAATTGAAAAAACCAACGGAAACTTAACTAAAACTCGTTTACATGGTAATAAGAATATAGGTAGATTGGAACATGAAATCCAGGAAGAGTTCAATAAAAAATTACAAGGCATGTTACAGGATATGCAGAGAAATAAAATTGATCCAATTGGTTTATCGTTACACGCTAGAGCTTTTCAATATAAAGAATGGAAAAAGGTAAAAGAAGATTGGTTGCGCGCTTTTTCAAAAGCTAAAATACGTGTGAATACACATGTTAAAATAAAAGATACAGGAACAATTAGGAATTAAACTATCTAGATTATTTTTAGCCAAGAAAACTTCCCCCTCAATTTGGGTGAAGGTGCAAAGTTTCTCAAGAGATAAACAGAGGCATGAATATATGAGGAAATATTATGAGGCTACTAGTAATTCCTGTAATTCATGATATACCGAAAAGGCGAAGTCTCCAAAGAGACTCCGCCTTTTCAACGTACAATGAACTTCAACAAAATGGTTTAGTTTTAAAGCCATCGATTAAACTTCCTAATGTATATTTTCTTTATAATTTCAGTAACTAGAGCATATATTGTTAAAATTCCAAATAACCACGGGAAATAATACAACGGAAGTGGAGTTAAGCCAATTTGGGTACTTAACCTGGTAAATGGAAGGGAAATCCCTATAATCATAACTAAACCTGTAAGTATCAAAACAGGTCTAGCAGCCGTACTTTGTAGAAAAGGAATATGTTGAGTACGAATCATATGCACAATTAATAATTGTGTTAGTAACCCTACTACGAACCAACCCGTTTGAAATAAGGATTGCATTTCAGGAATATTTGCACCAAATATATTCCACATTACAATAAAAATAATTATATCAAAAACACTACTTACCGGCCCAATAAAAATGATAAAACGAAATAAATCTTTTGTATCCCAACTTCTTGGTTTCACTAAAAATTCATTGTCTACTTTATCCCATGGAATTGAAAGTTGGGATAAATTATATAGTAAGTTTTGACATAATATTTGAATTGGTAACATTGGAAGAAAAGGAAGAAATGCGCTAGCAATTAATAAACTTAATACATTTCCAAAATTTGAACTTGCTGTCATCTTAATATACTTCAGTATATTTCCAAACGTTGTCCGCCCTTCCACAATAGCATCTTCTAATACATGTAAATTCTTTTCTATAAGTATAATATCTGAACACTCTTTAACGATATCATCTGCTGTATGGATAGATACACCAACGTCAGACTGTTTTAAAGCAAACACATCGTTAATTCCATCCCCCATAAATCCAACTGTATGGCCATTCATTTGAAGTGCCTTAATAATACGAAATTTTTGACTAGGATTTAATTTTGCGAACACACTTGTTTTACTTGCAAGTTTTACTAATGCTTTATCAGGAAGACTATCAATTTCATAACCCAGTACTGGTTCTCCTATATACAAGCCCATTTTCCTACATACATTTCTTGTCACGGACTCATTATCACCAGTTAAAATTTTCACTTGTACCCCTTTCTTTTGTAGAGTATGAAGTGCAGCCATAGCCGATTGTTTGGGTGGATTTGAAAAACCAACATATCCAACAAGTATCATATCTGATTCATCATCAATAGAGTAACTCCCCACTTTATCACTCTTTAACTGCTTATATGCAACTGCAACAACACGCATCCCCCGTTCCTGCCAGAGTTCAATTAAGTGTTTATTTTTACGTTGGATTTCATCTGTAATAGGAATTATCTTATTATTTTCTTTTATATAACTACAAATTGATATAACTTCTCTAACAGCACCTTTACATAGCATTATTCGTTCGTTAGCATTTGTTTCTACAACAACTGAAACTCGTCTTCGATTAAAATCAAATGGGCATTCATCTATTTTTGAGTATTGAGATATATCATATTCACTACTATCTCTTACATAACGCATAACCGATAGATCAATTTCATTTTTATATGCTGTATGAAAGTAGCCATTTAAATACGCTAATTTCAAAACCTCATCCGACTTCTCTCCATTAGTATCTGTATGGCATACCAGGTCCATTTTATCTTCTGTCAATGTGCCTGTTTTATCGGTACAGAGAATATCCATAGCTCCGAGATTATGGATAGAAGATAGTTGTTTTACAAGTACCTTCTTTTTACTCATATTAATAGAACCTTTAGCCAAATTAGCGGTTACAATCATTGGAAGCATCTCTGGAGTAAGTCCAATCGCTACAGCTAAAGCGAATAAAAATGCCTCATACCAATTCCCATTTATAAATCCATGTATTATCATAACAATAGGTGTCATGATAATCATAAATTTAATTAATAGCCAGCTAACTTTGCTTACCCCTTTATCGAATCTAAAATCAGATTTCTTGTTCAGTTTAAACTGATTCTTTGCTATTGAACCAAAGTAAGTATCTGTTCCAGTACCCACAACTATTGCTTTTGCGGTACCACTTATAATATGAGTTCCCATAAAACAGAGATTTTCCAATTCGATCAAATTTTGGATTTTTCTAATTTTACGTTTTTTGTACATATGGAAATACTGATTTGTTTTAACAATGGGTAATGCTTCCCCTGTTAGTGATGATTGATTTACAAGTAAATTTTCCGATGAGATGATTCGTACATCTGCAGGTACAATATTCCCGCCAGATAATTCTATAATATCCCCTGGTACCAGATTCTCAAGAGCAACTTGTACCTTTCCACTTTCTTCTAATACCGCCCTCTTATTTTCCTTATATAAAACATCTCCCCCCCTGAGAACAGTTACCTTTTCATATACAAGATTTTTTAATTTTTCTATAGACTTCTGAGAACGAATTTCTTGTATGAACCGAATTAAAACACTTACAGCCACCATAATGCCTACAATAATAGTACCCTTTATATCATTAGTAAGAAAAGATAACATCCCTAATATGATTAGAAGAGAAATAAACGGACTTCTAAAAGAATTAAATAATGTAATATACCATTTTATCCTTTTTTGATAAATCACTTTATTTTCCCCATATACTTCAAGCCGCTTAGTAGCTTCTTCCTGAGAAAGTCCATGAGACGATGTTTTAAAAAAAGCAAACGTCGACTCAACATCACTTTTTGCAATTTCACTTAGCATTTTATAATTTTTGCCTAGTACTTCCTGATTATAAAAAGATTTTTTTTTATTAGATCGCAACAACTTAACCTCCTACCCATTAAATAAAATCCCCCTGTTTTTTCAAAATATAATTTTAAAGCTACATTTTTATAATCATCCTGAATTTTTAATCAAATTTAGAAGTGCAATTGCACTTAAATAGTATTATTCTCACCGTAAAAAGTAATTTTTATTTATCAGTTTCCTCTTATTAGCAGCAAAACTTTTGAATATAATGTGGTCTGTCGCAAGTATAATAGTGTAGACGCTTTATTTATTATTTTTGAAGTTAGTTTTAACTATATAATGGATTATGAAGGCCCATAAAAATCCTAAAACAGCTCCTATTAATACATCCAGCGGATAATGTACTCCTACCCAGACCCTTGAAAAAGCAATTAAAAAAGCTAACAATAAAAATGCTTTCCCTAAACGTTTTTCATATAAGCATAAAGTTATAGCTATTGCGAAGGCACTTGTAGCATGATCACTAGGAAAAGAGGCATTAGCCGTATGCTCAACAAGTTGTTTTATATTCAACTGAGAAACAAATGGTCGTTCTCTATAAAAAAACAATCCAATAATTCTATTCAACACAAAAGCAAAACAGCATGCTATTATAGCTTGAATTACACAGGTTCTATTTTTATATTTTTTGTTTAACCAAAGAATCATAAATAATAGTATGAACATATACTGAGCATATTCAGCAAAAAAGATCATTAAATAATCGATGTATACATTTCCTTTCACATGCTCATTTATATACCGAAATCCATTATAATCTAGATTGTTTATTAAATTTAACATTTCTCCTCCATAAGCAAATATATTATCTGCTTTTTTATTGAAAATTGAGATATTTATTAACAGTCCCATTGCTATTAAATTAGCCATTAAAGAACTTCCGCCAAAACCAATAAATGGAAGGAGGGTACCTGTAAGAGGGAACATTCCCGTGTCACCTCCTAAATTAACAATAGATTGAAGACCTATCATACTCCCGATTCCTATTGATATTAGACTTCCAAATTGACTTTTACACTCTTGAACAATCTTAAAAGAGCGAAGTACTATAGTTAATAAACCAGTTAATATGATTAGTACCCCTATAATTCCAAGCTCCTCAGATACAATTGACATAATAAAATCAGTATGAGGCTCAGGTAAAAAACCTTCCTTTTGAATACTATTTCCATATCCACGTCCACTAACTCCACCAGATCCTATGGCAATAAATGAATTTACAAGTTGGTAACCATCCCCTTTTGCATCAAGAAATGGATTGAACACCGTTGTAATACGTGCCATTTGAACATCAGATAAACCAAACCTAAAAAGAAAGTATAAAGTCGGTACCCAAACAATTGAAGTAACAGCTATCCATTTCATTAAAATAGAAATGTTTATTCCAGAACATATAAACATACTTGCCCCTATTCCTGAAATTAATAATGCAGAACCTAGATTGGGTTGTTTGTATATCAAAAAGAACGTAAACATTAAAAACAAAATAACTTTACCACTGCCTTACCAATATGATTTTTGCACCTCTTGACGCTTTGAAAAAAAACCTGCTAGTACAATAATCACACCCAGTTTAATAAATTCTGCAGGCTTTATTCCAAATATCCAAGATTGTGCATTATTAACAACTTTCCCTTTCCATAAAACTAAAAATAGTAATACAATACTTACCATTACAATACACACGGAAACGATGCGTTTTTTCCATATATGAAAAGGTAGTCCTATACAAATTATTAACCCTATTACTCCTAAAAAAGTTTATTTAATTGAGAGCGAAAAAAGAAATCACCACTATAACCATAATTTTTTACTGCAACAATTGAGCTAGCACTATACATCATCATAATTCCAAATATAATTGTAACGATAAGCGAAAACACCAACGGATAATCCAGTAACTTGAATATTTTTTTCATTTCTATTCTCTCTTTCTCCATGCTTCCAAGAATCTTGTCTACAAACTTTACGGGAACGAACCTAGGTATAAAAACTTAATATAAATTTTTTATAAGCCTAATAACGTTTTTGCAATGGTAAAGTACAGAATTAACCCCGTCCCATCGACTAATGTCGTAATGAACGGACCTGAAATAACAGCTGGATCCAACTTTAACTTATTTAGAATCAAGGGTAATACAGATGAAACAATAGACGACCAAATAACAATGAATAATCCAGTTATAGCTACAACTTGTGCGACTTCTGTACCTACGCCTAAAGTGTACGCACGAATTAATGCCGCCACGGCTAATGTAAGCCCAAGTAAAATACCTACTAATGCTTCTTTTTTCATAACACGAAATATATCTTTAAATTTCACCTCATTTAGAGCTACAGCTCGAACCAATGTAGTTACGACCTGTGTACCTGTATTTCCACCAGTTCCAATTAACAAGGGAATAAAAAAAGCCAGTGCAACTACATGAGTCAAAGTTTCTTCATAATGTCGAAGTACAGAACCAGTATATGCTTCTGCTACAAACAGAAGTAATAACCAACCTATACGTTTACGGTATATTTGCCAAATAGAGGTTTCGAAATACGGCTTATCTAATGGGGTGCTCCCTCCTAATTTTTGAATATCTTCAGTTGCTTCTTCTTCGAAAACATCCATTGCATCATCGAAGGTTATGATACCTATCATCCGATTATCCATCGTTGTTACAGGTATAGCGGATAAATCATAATCCATTAGCTTTTGTACAGCTTCCTGTTGGTCTAGGTCCACTGAAACTGAAATAACATCCGATGCCATTATTGATGATAAAGTTTTATCATCTGAAGCTAGCAATAATTCACGAATAGAAACAATTCCATTAAGCTGACCACGCGTATCAAGAACATAAATATACGAAATTGATTCTACCCCTGCCCCAATTTTTCTAATATGCGACAGCGTATCTTTCACTTTCCAATTTTCCCTGGCAGCAATATAGTCAATTGTCATCAAACTACCCGCTGTTCCAGATTGAAAAACCAACAGACTTCTAATTCTTTGTTGAGATTCTTTAGACAAAAGTTGTATCAGTTTTTCAGCCTGTAGTGGATGAATTGAAAGAATTACATCAACAAGGTCATCAATAGATTGCCTAGCTAATAGCTCTTCCCCTTTATCCACAGGCACGTTGGTGCAAATATTATATTGCTCCTCTGGAGTAAGGTAACTAAGAATTTTCGCACCTTTTTCAGCAGGAAAATATTTCATTAAAGATATCTGATCTTTATGGTGAAGATCTTTCATTTCCATCGCAATATCATAGGATTGAATTTTTATTAGCTCTCGCACTAAATGTATATCTTTTGTTGCTAATAATTGTTGTAAGCATTTTTTCATCGTAATTCCTCCTTAAGGACAGTGGTACTTGTTATCATTTTCCCACTTCTGGGAAAACAAATTTCTTAATAAATATGGGATCAATATCATCAATCATTAGTTTTCCCCCCTTTTATAAGAGATTTATTACAAATAAAATTTTGCATATAAAAAACCTCCCCTAGTGATTCAACTAAAGGAGGTTGATTTAAAAAAGACATAGCTAAATAAAGCTCATTCCCCCTAGTTGAGTTTTGGCACTATACAACGTAAAGGATGAATCATTCATCACTTAGCTATCTTAAGAAGAGCCTTAATCCGACAATTCCTGTTCTACCCATTGGCATCTTTCGATATTTTTGGGCAATAGCCTGTGTTTGTATAGGAGCCTCACCTAACAGGTTATAAATATTTAAAATTTTTGTTCGTTTCGTGTTAAATCATATCCACTATTTTTGAGCTTGTCAAGTAATAATAAAACTTATTTCTTCATTTTTTGATATCATACCATTCCCAAATCATAGATATAAACAACTGTATACTAATTTATATTTATACAACGAACTTTACAATTCATGCGCTAAATTTTCTAAACTATAAACTATTAAATTAATTTTTTTTTATTATTACACGTGTCCTGACGCTTTATAATTGAATATTGGTGTAAAAATAAAATATTTAAAACAAAAACGTCCGATAGATAACAAAAATTTCAACTTGATTTCCTCTCACTTTCGATATAATCTGTATCTTGAAAAGGGATGAATTTTAAACTCATTATTTTCACATTAGATAAACACACAACATTTAATTTGCTTATTAGTGCAAATAAAATATGTCTCTGTTAGGTGAGGCTCCTGTATAGAGAAACGCTGCTACCCAAAAATGTCGAGAGACGCCAATGGGTCAACAGGAACGGTCGAATTAAGGCCCTTCTTAAGGTAGCTGGTTTTAAACCTATGCTGTACAGTGCTAAAACTCAATGAGGGGGACCTTTATGATAAAACGACTTGTTTAGCTTTTTCCTAACAAGGTTTCTTTGTCTTGAAAAAGGCCTTTACTCATATGAGTAAAGGCCTTTTAAATGTGAATATAGTACAAAAAGAAAGGGTGAATCTTCATGAAAAAAATTGAATCTATCAAAATAAAATAAAAGTTCTCCCTCCTCTTCCCATATTCATATTTCTAATAATTACACGCATTTTAGAGTAGCGTATAAAAAAAGAACTACAATGATAAAGAATAATTTACCTCTTGAATTTCAGAGTTTAACAAAATTTTATGCAGTGAATATGGGGAAATTATGTCCGTTATTCGAATTATAATATTTATTTATATTAATTATATATTAAAAATAAAATTAACTTATTCAAAACAATATGTAAAATTATTCAAAGATATCATAACCACATTTTTTACTCAATACGCGTGAGAATTGCTCAATGTTTAGAATTAATAATTGAAGTACATATTATCTATGAGGTGCCTGTTCACTCTATTTAGTATGTTTTTTGATTTTCATTATTTAGAGACCTCATAAGCAAGTGGTGATAACGATCACTTGCTTTTAACATTATTATATTCTTAATATGTGATTTATCACATTGATGATACTGCTCACCAAATGTTCACAAAAATACTTACACAGTATTTTTTCGTTCAACTGGGCTTACAAATAAATATATAAATAATATCAATTTTCCATCCCAATTTATTATGTCATTTTTACTTAATCACTTAAAGAAAGCGAAATTACAGCCAACTAGCCAATCCATTGAATTCGCCTCTTTTTGCTCGAAAATTGTTCTACAACTATTACTCAAAATAACGTCTATCAAAACATTTCATTATCGAGCAGTTACATTCTACATGAAATTCCTTTCTAATATTCCTCGGTATTGTTTTGTATTCTTCTGCTATAATTCCCTCACTTATGAATGTAATTATCCGTTCTAATTTTAGGTTTTTTTGTAAAAAAACAAAAAATAAGAGCGTATATTGCAAAATAATTCAACATACACTCTTATAAAACCTTATGTGTTTTAATAATTTCAATAATTTCAATAATTTAAGGGTATACCAAAATTTTACATTTTAAATCCACCTATTAACTCCTGTAATTCTTCGGCCATTTGTGCTAATTGAATTGCTGAAGAATTTATCTCTTCCATGGAAGCATGTTGTTCTTCGGATGAACCAGCTATAGTTTGCATACTTGTGGTGTTCTCTTTTACAGCTACTGCTATTTGATTAATAGATGTATCGACTTGCATTGCATCAAATGTCATCTTATTTGATAGGTCCACCATACCATGTACTTTGGAAACGATATCATTCGCTGAATTTGAAATCTCATAAAAACTTTGTTTTGTATCATTCGCTACCTTAATTCCCGACTGTACTTCTATTCCTACTTCATTCATAGCTTTTACAGTCTCATGTACATCTAATTGTATTTCTTTAATTAATTTTCCAATTTCCATTGAAGATTGTCCTGATTGTTCCGCTAATTTCCCAACTTCATCCGCAACAATTGCAAATCCACGTCCCTGTTCTCCTGCCCTAGCCGCCTCAATCGCCGCATTTAGTGCTAGTAGATTTGTTTGTTCAGCAATATTTTGAATCGCTTCTAATATAGTGCCTATTTGCTGCGATTTCTTATCTAATAATTTAATTACATTATCGGATTGGGAAACAGAATGATGTATAGACTGCATTTGTGTTACAGTTTGTTCTACTAATTGTTCCCCCTCATTTGCTTTTTGTTTTGTGTATAAAGATGAGGTCGATACTTCAGAAGCATTATCAGCTACACATTGAATATTTCGTGTTACCTCACCTATTAATTTAGCTCCAGACTCAACTTCATTATTTTGAACTTCTGCACTATGTGAGATTTCTTCCATTTCTTTTGTAATTTGTTCTGTTGCAACACTTGCTTGCTCTACACTAGCAGTTAGTTCCTCAGAAGAAGCTGCTACATGTCCTGCAGATGTGTTAATTTGTGAAATAATATTGCGTAAAGACTCTGCCATTGCATTGAAACTATCACCCAATTGACCAAGTTCATCCTTTGAACGAATATCAATTTTCTCCGTTAAATCTCCTCGACTAATTCTTTGAGCTGAAATAACTAATTGTCTTAGTGGATTAATAATAGATCTAAGAATGAAGAAAATTATAATTCCACCTAATAATAAAGAAGCTCCTATTATAGCAAATGTTTTATAAAAAATAGGATTAGTAGCTTCTTCAATTTCTTTCGTAGGCATTACACCAGCTATTTTCCAACCTGTTTTTTTATTTGTCTTAAAGCTTATGTTTCGATCCTCACCATTAAGGCTATACGTAATCTCTCCATCTTCTTTCTTATAAAGTTCATCTGCTAAAGATTTATCTAATTTTTCACCAGGTTTTAATGTTGGATGAACAACTATAGTTTTATCTTGACCCACTATAGCTACAAAACCTTGCTTTCCTATCTTTATCATTTTAGATGTTTTTACGATATCATCAATATTTAAGTCCATACCAATGACACCACTTTTATCTGCATTTTGTTTGGCAATCGCTATTACCATATTTCCTGTAGCTTTTGATTTATACGGAGATGAAACAATAATTTCTCCATTCGCTTTTTCTGCATCCTTATACCAACTACTTTCTAACGGATTAAATCCTTCTGGTATTTCTCCAACAGGCGCATGAATAAATTGATTGTTACTGGATGCGGAATAAATTGTTTCTATCTCTGGATGTAACTGTATATATTGTTCAAATTTACTCTGCACATTTTGTAATTGATCAGGATTATAATTGCCTTGTGTGAGTAATTTTGCAAAATAAGTTACATCTATATATTTGTTTTCTAATTCATCATCAACAATCTTATCTAAAATACTTACATTATCTTTTGCTGTTTGTAGAATTGTTTCATTAAGATCTGTTTTCGCCTCATCATAAGATGTTATTCCTACAATAAGACTAGGTATAATTAATATTGTAATAAATGCCATAGACAACTTCGTTTTTAGCTTTATTTGTTCCAATCTTTTTTTTATATTAAACACGATTTTCTTCTCCTTTTCATTCTTACAACTCATATTATTTATTTAAATGTTTACTCCTTTATCTTTTTCTACAATTATTTATGGTATCATTTGAAATGAAATTACTACTACATCCTTTTACATGCATCTTCAGAGATAGCAATTTAGCTTTCACAAGCGGAGTTTTATTTATCCCCCCTTTCAAGTATGTTATTTTTCTATTTTAAGCAAATATAAAAATAAGAATTATTCCAAATAAACCGTATTAAATATATACTTCACTCTATTAAAATGGTTTTTAGTTTTGATTGGATAAAAGGTTTAATTTAGGCCTAATTAAATTGTATGAAATCCTTACCATAAGAAATTCTCTAAAACTTAACTAAGTGAATATATCCCCTGGATAATTCTACTTAATGGCTTTTTAAACCACTCTAACTGCTTCACTTCATTCATACATCTATTTACTACAGCCGCTTGTTGTTTTGTTGGATTACTGAACCATAAATTCTAAATAGAAGAATACAATAAATTGGAGGACTATATTGTAACATGTATACATAAGTTTTAAATATTAAAATCAAAAAATATATAAATTTTTCATTATACGTATCTCCATATATTACAAATAATTTAGTATGAATTTTAATTTGCTACCATCTATATAGAAAAATACTAGCATTAGAATATATAACCGCAGGAACCAATATGTATTTTGGAGAATGGAACACATCGCTATCAAGCTAAGGTTTTGAAGTACCCCCTAAACGAAAATTTTCCTTCTCTACAGGTAGCTACTTTGAGAAGTCAGTTCATTTTTTTCGTTTTTGGGGCGTTTATTTTTCTTAAGTTGATGGGCATGGCCTCACCATATCCAAAAAAGAAAATTGTACGTTTATACACAAAATTAACACGTTTCGATTAGTTCCCTGTACGTTAAAGAATTAGTTTGTATAATTGAGGAGATGTATAAGACAGGTGTAAATGTAGGGGAATCCAATATTTTCTATTCAAATATGATAGAATAGAAAGAAATCTAAAACGGAGGAAAAACAACTGAACTCAAACACAAAACAGTTTATTTATGATATCCAGCAAAGAAAGAACAATTATATGTAAGATATATTAAAAGCAATACAACACCCTAAAAAAGAGCAAGCTGAACAGGTCATTCAAAATATAGTAGAGAAGATGGATATGATGATTAGGTTAGTTACTGCTTACATGACTATTGAATCAGAATCTATGAAAGAATTAAAAGAACTTCAGGAAGACATTATTCATGCTAAAGCATATATTCAAGAACGAAAATTTGAAGAAACACAGAGATAAAACCCTGTGTTTTTATTTGTTGGTCTATGACAACAATCTGTTATGAATCAAATTAGATGTAAAAGGTGCTGAAAAGAGCTTAAACTTATATACGCTTAGCTTAATAGCAATGTGGCGTGATCCCTATTATCTTGCTTTTATTTTTGCTTATTGCCTTTATTCGGATCATATAATACCATTTGAACTTAAAAAATATCACTGTCCGTGAAACCTAAAACATTCATTTCTTCTTTCAATGAACGCCATGGTTCTATTTTAATGAATTTCGTAATTTTGTCCCTTAGCACGCATGCAGATAATATGCTTCTTCTTTCTTTTTCAAAATCCCCCCTACTGCAAGATAATAAACCATATAGCTATATAAAAATTATATAATTACTAAGTGCATTATGAAGTAATATGTGTTAGTTAGGTGGTTCATACTTTACTTTATTTCTTCTCTTTATACTCTTTAATTATAGATTCCAACGAAATAAACAAAGACGAAGTCTTCAATCAGACCTCGTCTTTTCGTCGTATAACGTATTACAAAAATTATTAGCGGCTTCATAAAATTCAATTGTAATTTCCTCACCGTTTTATGTGTTAAGAAACTTTACAACAGAACCGTTTCTAGTTTATCAGAAATCTTTTGGCTGCACCAAACCGAAAGATTTCTCCCACCTATCGTTGGGCTATCCCCCTGTACACGCTTGAGGAAAGAGAATTTTTTCGGATAATGTGTTAAAATTTAATTTCAAAATGAATCCAAATTATCACCATTAGAGGCAATAACATTTTTATACCATGCAAAACTTTTTTTTCTATAACGTTTTAGGGTTCCATTTCCATCATTATCCTTATCTACATAGATGAATCCATAACGCTTTTTCATTTCTGCTGTTGATGCACTTACTAAATCAATTGGTCCCCATGTAGTATAACCTAATAAATCGACTCCATCAGTGATGGCCTCTTTCATTTCTGTAATATGAGATTTCAAATAATTAATTCGATAATCATCATGTACTGTACCTTCTGTATTTAGTACATCTATTGCTCCAAAACCATTTTCAACAATGAATAGAGGTATTTGGTATCGATCATATAACAAATTCAAGGCTATGCGTAAACCTTTTGGATCAATTTCCCATCCCCAATTTGAGACCTTTAGGTATGGGTTTTTAACACCACCAACCTGTAAGTTACCGGCAGAAGTTTCATATTTATCAGGAGATGCAGATGCCGTACCGCTATTATAGTAGCTAAAACCTAGGTAATCTACTTTATGGGATGAGAGAATTTCCTCATCACCAGGTTCCATTGTGATTTGTATTTGATTTTCAGCGAAATATTTTTCAGTATATGACGGATAATATCCTCGAACTTGAACATCAGTAAAGAATACTGTTTCACGATCTAACATCATAGCTTTCCATACATCTTCAGGATTACAAGTATGTGGATAAGTTGGCGCATAGGCAAGCATGCAACCTATCTTACTATTCTTTATCGTTTCATGACCTGCTTTTACAGCTAAAGCGCTTGCGATAAATTGATGATGAGCCGATTGATACTGTATATTTTGCTTATGATCCCCTTCTTTAAACTCGAGTCCCCCACCAGTAAAAGGAGCATGAATTACAAAATTAATTTCATTAAACGTCAACCAATATTTCACGTGTTTATAGCGTTCAAATAAATTAGTGGCAAAATTTAAATAAAAATCAATAAGTTTACGATTTCGCCATCCTCCATATTTTCTCACTAAATTGAGAGGCATTTCATAATGAGATATTGTTACGATAGGCTCAATGTGGTATTTTTTCAATTCGGCAAATACTTGGTCATAGAAAGCTAATCCTTCTATACTTGGTTGAGACTCATCACCATTTGGAAAAATCCGAGTCCATGCTATACTCATACGGAAGCATTTAAATCCCATTTCTGCAAAGAGAGCAATATCTTGTTTATAGTTATGATAATAGTCAATTGCAGTATGATAAGGGCAATCTCCATTTAATAAGAAATTTGGTGGGCTAAAGACACCATTTGGTAGTACATCTGCTGTAGAAAGACCCTTTCCACCTTCTTTATAAGCCCCTTCAATTTGATTCGCTGCTGTTGCTCCACCCCATAAAAAATTTTCAGGAAACGGTTTAGTGAATGGTTTCATATTTAATACCCCCTATTTAACTATTGTTAATAAATTAGCATTAGTTGAGACGGATTGATTCGTCGTTTGAATAATATCTAGAAATTGATTGCTATTTGTCACAATAATAGGTGTCGTTGTTTCATATCCAGCTTCTTTAATTTTATCAATTTCAAATTGAATTAAAGATTGCCCCATCGACACTGAATCTCCTGTTTCTACAAGCTTAGTGTAATACTTTCCATCTAATTGAACTGTATCAATTCCTACATGAATTAAAATCTCGATTCCATCATCTGAGGTAATTCCCACTGCATGTCCAGTTGGAAACATAGTAGTCACAGTCCCGTTTACTGGGGAAATCACCTCACCCTTATTAGGATCAATGGCTATACCTTTACCCATTGCTTCGGATGAAAATACTTGATCGTTTACTTGTGATAATGGGATGACTTGTCCAGATAATGGACTGTTAATTATTTGTTTGTTTAATACTTTTTTCGTGTTATTAGGATTACTCAGCTGCTTAGGTTCCCCTTCCATCTTTCCCTTATGTTTTGAAGGTTTATCTTCATATCCAAAGAAATAAGTAAGCAGTGTAGCTCCACCAACTGTAAGTAAGATCATGAAAAAGTAAGGTAACCATGGAGTGGTAGAACCACCTAGTGTAAAAATACTATGCAGCATAAACGCTTTCGCTTCGGCTTTAAATGACCCAATAAATGCGCCTCCGATAGCACCAACAATAATGACGTAAGCTAGGGTACGTTTATGAGTTAAAATTAAGCCATAAATAATTGGTTCTGTTACACCAGAAAGTAAACCAGTAATTGTAGTAGATCCTGCTAGAGATTTTAGTTTTTTGTCTTTCGTTTTCAGGAAAATTCCTAAAGCGATTCCCATTTGTGCAAATGTACTTGCTGCCCACATTGGATCTATTGGATCTCCACCATTCGTTAAGTTTTCGATACTCATTGGAATGAGTGCCCAATGAAGTCCAAAGACAACTAGAATAATCATTGTACCTCCAATCACTGCACCAGTCAGTAATCCACTGTGTTCGCTTAAAAAGTTAATACTAGAGGTAATCATTTTCCCTACATAAATTCCGAATGGACCAAACACTAGTACTGTTAATGGAACTATAATAATCAATGAAATCATTGGAGAAAGAAATAATTGTAAATCTTTATGGATAACTTTTTTTAGGAACTTCTCCAATTGTGCATAAATAAGTACAGCAATAAAGGATGGAACGATACTTGAAGAATAATCCATTAATAGGACAGGAATTCCCAAGAATGAAGTTGTATCTCCATTGCTCATTAGACTAGTAAAATTCGGTTCTAATAATGAAGCTCCAATAATTCCACCCATATATCCATTAGCACCAAGTTTAATAGCAAGAGTAATACCAATCATAACAGGTAAAAAGTATAAAATAGCATTTCCTGCTGCTGCTAGGATTCCATACGTACCACTTCTTTCAGAAAGAACACCAAACATAACTAATACTGCTAATATCGCCTTTAACATCCCAGCTCCAGCAAGTGGTGCTAAGAGCGGTGTAAACGTACCAGAGATTAATTCGAAAATCATTGCTGTGAGCTTTACCTTTTCTTTTGGTTGATTATTTGATTGAACAGATCCACTATTAAAGTTTCCTACTTGAACTAAATCATTGTACACATCTGCAACATTTGAACCAATTACAATTTGAATTTGTCCTGTACTCTCAACAACACTAAGTACCCCTTCTAAATGTTCTAACTTTTCTTTGTCTAAAAGCGTTTTATTATTTAGTTGGAAGCGAAGACGCGTAGCGCAATGGACAACGCTTTTGACATTCTCCTTTCCTCCGATTCCTTGTATAATCTTTTTTGATAATTTTTCATATTTCATTCTACACACTCCTTTATTATTAAAAATTATTATATATATCAAGATAGCCTGAATTTCCTTAGAGATTTGTACTCAAAATCTTAATCCCTTGGACACAAAAAAGGAAATTGGAGAAACAAAAGGTTTCTTCTAAGAGAATTTCTTAATTTTTGATTAGATAAGGATCAATTATATAAAATGTAGCATCAGAAATATAAAAAACCTGAGTTGAAACTATGTATATACATAAGCTTCAACTCAGGTTTTGCCTGCCAAACAGTCACAACCCTGTAAATTAATCATTTTGATTTAATTTTCTTTGAGTAACACGATTTATATGAATAACAAAATAAGTAATCTCATTTTTTGTAAGTTTTTGATTGTAGTTAGATTTTAAAAGTGCCATTATCTTCTTTGCACAACCGTAAGCTTCCGGATAACTTTCCTTAACTTGTTGATATAATAAGCTATCTTCTTCTACTATTTGTTCATTACGAGAGAGACGATAAGCAAAATACCTTAAATGTGTAACAAAACGATTATAGTTCATAGATTTTTCATCTAATTTGATTCCAAAATGGTAGTTTACAATTTTTAAAATTTCTCCTACTATTTTTGTTACCATAATGGTTTCTTCCATTACAATATTATCTTGTTGTGCATTAATTACATGTAAGGCAATAGAACCTGCTTCTTCTTCTGGTAGTTCAAATCCAGTATGTTCTTTAATTATTGTAAGAACTGTTAAACTAACATTATACTCTTCTGGATAAAACTTTTTTATTTCCCAAAATAAAGGATTTCTAATAATTTGACCTTGTTGAAATCGATTAATTGCGAAGTTAATATGATCAGTTAAGGTAAGATAAATATTATCACTAATTAAGTTAGAAATTTGTTTCTTTATATATTCCACAATTTGGGTAGTAAGCTCGAAGTGTTCCGTAGGAATCTCATTAATTAATTGTAATAATTTATTCGATACTTGACTTTCCTTCTCTAGCACAAATACTTTATCCACTATGGATTCATCAATATATTCACCTACTTTTTTTTGAAAAGAAATTCCTTTACCCATGACAATCATTTCTGTTCCAGTTCGGTTTACCAAAGCAACATTATTATTAAAAACTTTTTTTATGAGCATATATCATCACCTTATTAGGTTTTTAGATATTGATTGCTCAGCAGCAGCTACATACTTTAGAGTATAAAAAAACCTAAATTAATTAGAATCCAGTATTTCAAAATCTGGTTTCACCATAATTTAGGTTTTGCCTGCCGAACAGTCACAATCCATTTGAAGTTTTATACCCTGATTATAGCCAACTATGTTAGCGTTTTCAATAAGTTTTTATAATTACATATTATTTCCTGTTTTTTTAACTGTTTTGACAGTACATGTTGACCATAGGGTTCGTAGCATAAATTGAATACGAATCCTAGCTAGCAATACTTCACTATGCTTTGATTTGAACTACTCACCACTTCAAACAGTCCGCGAGGATGTTAAGTGGTGAGTAGTTCAAAGAACCTTACCCTTATTAAAAAACTTTACAATAAAACCTTAATTTGTAATAGCGTATATTTTCACTGTAAATTTGCTAGTTGCGCCACTTGGGCTTGCAATATAGTATTTAGAATTTGTATATGCTTCAGTCTTAGATCCATTCGAAATGTTTCCCCAACGAACAGAATCCGTCCCCAGAGAAACATCGATCATAACATTGAAGGAAATAGTAGATGCATTATCTTTTTCTGTAGGCTCGATAACCCATTTTAACCCCTTTGTTCCTATAGGTAAATTATTAATGCTAAAGTTTTGATTTGATCGATTTTTTTGTCCAGATAATGGATTCGATTCAGAAGAAATTTGGGAAATTAATATTTCTTTTTCACTTGAGTCTATCCCATTTAATCTGATAATACTATCTATTAAACCTGGTCCAGGAAAATCAGCAGCAATAATACCAGAATGCTTAATACCACCTTGTTGTATGAAATCAGTTCCAAGTGTATTCATTCCCCCATAAAATACTTGTCCATTTATGTCTCGAGGGAAATCTCTCCATTCATTTGTTACATTTTTTTGAATCAGTTTTGGATTACTATTAGTATTTCTGCTCTCTTTTCCGCTTGCAACAAACCAAGGGTAACAATTATTCAATAATGCTGCTGCACCACCCGTGCCACTAAAATGGTTGAGATAGATCTTACCATTGTTAAAGTTATTATTTGCATTTAGAAGATGGGTTTTCACCGCATTCCATTTCTCATACATTCCGTCTGGTCCAGTGCCAACTTCAAACTTATCTTGGGTATTCAAAGATTCATAATTAATACCATATTCTTGAGATGCCGAGAAATTTTGTAATATTACAATTTTCCCTCGAACATCTCCTAACTTAGGATTATTTTTTTCTGAGGATGGTACAGAATTCGGATCCCAAAAATAGGAAGCATTACGGTCTTTATAATTTTTAAATATTTCCTCGAATGATAGCGAGCCACTTTCAGGATCAGTATCTTCCTTTAAACGCATTAAAATAGTTTCTTTAGGATTATCTCTTAGAAATTGAATTGTCTCTTTTAATACATCTTCAAACATTGCTTTTTGATTTACAATTCCATGGTGCATCGCAAAAGAATCTTTTACACGTTTAACACGCATGTCTACATAACGAATTCCTGCATTGAATTGTTGAGATAGGGTCATTGTTTGATTTCTTGTCAAATTTTCATCAATAAAACTTGCCCCATGTAAAGCCATTGAACCATGAGTCCCCGGGATAGATACTTCGCTTATTCTTTTTGTATCTTCTAGTTTTGACATCCATGTTGGATTTTGATAGCCTATATTGGATTCATAGGAATAACCTGGATGACTATCAGCAAATACTGTAGAAGTCGTACATAAACTTGCAAGTGTAAAACAAGTAAGGATTCCACTTTTTAAGATGTTTTTCATTTTTATTTTCTTCATTATATCTCTCCTAATTTTTAATAGATTCGTCTCATAAAATAAGGTACGTTTTTTTACAATATACATTGCTTCTTTTCCCAGAATAATGAGATTTTCTGCTTAAAAATATTTTTTGATAGCGGTCTGTTACTTGAAATTTTGAAGGGCCATAGCGGTTCATCCAACAACCATCAGATTCATGCATATACAAATTTCATAGAGCCGAACCATAGACATGTAAAGACACCATTCTTCATCATACTTCACGGATCTTAAAAAGAATCGAAGCCACTCATTTTTTATACAAACAAAACAGAAGTCTTAAACAAGACTCCTATTTTGTGACATATAATGATAGACAAGATGGTTAACAAATTAAGAAAATATAACAGGTGTGTTAATACATGGTTTATATTTATTTAAAAGCTTTTTATAACAAGGATGCTTACGAAAAATGGGCTTCTGCAAAACTAAACAATAACTTATTTCCCCTTCAATTTCTACTCATTAAAAGTTAAACTAACTACAGTGGCAATAGATTGTGCTGCTTGTTCCCAGCTTCCATCTATAACTTTTCCCATCTGTTGACCAAGTGAGTTTAAATCGTTTGGATTAACTGGGATTCCATTATACGCAGCAAGAATTGATAAAAGCGGAGCCACAAATGGTGTAAAACCACCCCTATCAATATTAAATACAGGCTTATCTATCACCTTTCCATCTTGTACTGTAAACTCATAATAAAATTGATCATCTGGACGAAAACTTAAATGATGAGAAATTTGTCCCTTAACATATTTTTTACCGCCAGCTAAATTTACAACTTCAATTGGTTTTACATTAAATTCGTGCTCGAATACTTTGATTTTTTTGACTTCGGGACCATGTAAAGCAGCATTAACAGCTGTTTCCAAATTATTCTGTGCAAACGGTTGAATACTAATTTGTGACTCTTTTTGTTGAATAGGTGCTTCTTTTTCTGCAGCAAATACCGATGTAGTAGGTAATGCACCTGTAGCTAAAGTAGCTGCAAGCGCTGTTGTCATGATCATCTTACTCTTCATTTTCATAGTTTTCTTCCCCCTTTAAGTTATGATATATAACCTTTTAAATACTGACACCGTACATTGTATTTATCACAATATACGCCAAAGATTATTATAAGAATACCGATAATTAATGTCAGAAAATTAAAATGAATTATATATGTATTTACAATAATATCTATCTACACACCTTTTCGCAATTTTCAGATAAATGATTAGGTAATAGCCTTTTATAAGATAGTTTATCATCTTAAATTTTTATATATACTCTATAAACATAGTAAAATCATATTGCTAATACTATAATTGAAGCGAAAAATCATATTAAAGTTAATAAATTAACACAAATTTTCATATTTATTTTTAGGTTCTGTTACAAACTTTCTTAACAGATAAAAGATGAGAGGGTTTACAAGGTGAGTATCGTGAACTACTCGCCACTTAGCAAAGCTTGAAGTGGGAGCTTCTCAGTTCCACGATGAAAGCAACCTTTCGTCTCCCTGAGCGTTACTTCGGGGTGTTCCATCCCTAGATGTCCAACGCTTGGACGCTCTTTTGGTACGGTTGATATTTTACGCAGGAACCGAATGGCTTGGTTTTCGCACTCAATTTTCTTCCTGCAACCTCATATATCAAGTTATCAAAGAACTTCATATAGCTAGTTTATCAAAAGCTTTTAGCTATGCCAAACCGAAATTCATCTCCCACCTACCGTTGGGCTACGCCCTTCACACGCTTGAGGAAGGAGAATTATTTCGGGGAATTCGTTAAAAAGATTACCTCATCAAATGTATTTTCGATTTCTTCTATTAAATAATTTTTTACACCATAACACAAAAAAGACATGAGTCTATACTTCTCAATGACTCATGTCTTTTCTTTTTAAAGTTTATTCTACCGTTTTTATTAAAAGCAAATACTTCTACTTTGTGCTACTATATCGAAACACATACTTTATTTTATAAAAAGTATTATTTTAATTTTGTCAATTCCCAGCATTGAGCATCTGTACCATTGTCTGGCCATTGTTGAATATTAGCACCATTGTTTTGTATACTACTCTTCAGATCAAGTAATTGGCCGCTATGCTTAGCTATCAATTTAAGCGTTCCATCCGAATTTTTTTCGATTTTCCATTTTTGATTATCTCCACCAATGTCTTCCCATTGTTCTACATTCGCACCATCACTGTTTGAAGCTCCGGACACAGTAAGCAATTTCCCACTATGAACTGCTTTGATTTTATAATACCCATCCAGCTTCTCTAGTTCCCATTTTTGATGATCTCCGCCGTTATAATCCCATTGTTGGACGTTTACACCATTATCCATTGAGGCGCTAGATATATCTAATACTTTTTGACTTCCTTTATTTTTGATGATATAGACACCACTGTAGTCAATCCCTTCAATACCATCGCAACAAAGTATTTTTGCTTTTTGCAATGTATCTTGTTGCAATTTTTCGTCTAAAATTATTTTTGTTAGTTTGTGGGTCAACTGTTCATTCTCATTGAGTAATTCTTCTGCACTCTGCTTCCCTTCGTTGAAGGCCCGAATTGCATCTTGTATTTTTAATTTTTCTGCTACGATTACTCCTGCAGCCGCTAACTCAGCTTCTCCAATACCTGTCACGATTTTCTTCTGTGCTTCTTTACAATTGCTTTCGTGAATAGCTGTCACTTCATTCGTCATTTCTACTTTACGATAAATTTGTCCATCAGGAATAAGCTTATATTTATAATCAACTTTTGCTTTGTTTGTCACTTTCTTAGGCACTGGGTTATCAATCAACACTTGGAAGGTGACTCTTGTTGTCGTCCCGGGCTCTACCGTACCAATATTCACGCCACCTTCTATATTGCCTGAGATAGGGCGCCCATCTATCTGTAAACTGCCTGGAACCAACTTCGTTCCATTTGGAACTTGATCCTCAATTACGACATCGGTCAGTTGTGTATCACCTGTATTAGCAAATTCAATGGTATAGGTTATAATGTTACCTGCCTTGACATAAACTGACATGTCTTGCCGTTTCACTACCTCTACCTCTACTTTTCGAATGACCGTAATGGCTTCATTACTATCTGCTGTACCTGAAGAGACTGGTAAGCCTGGGGCACTTTGGAAATCATACACGACAGTAGCTTTATTCACCGCTCTATTGTCTGGTGGCACTTTTAATACTAAGGCTTGAAAGGTAACTTCCGTCGGGCCTTCGATAGATATGGAACCAATGTCTACTCCTTTTATCGGATCTCCACCAGGTATAGGAACGCCATCGATCTGTAAGCTGCCTTCAACAAACTTTAATTCTGGTGGAAGAGTGTCTTTTAAAATAGTTTTTTGTGCTTCGGTCATTCCACTGTTTTCAATTAATAGAGTGTAAGTAAGGATTTCACCCACGATAGCTGCTTCTTTATTTACTTCTTTATTAATTTTGATTTCTGGACTATTCACATCAATTTGGACACCCAGACCTGTCACTATATAACCATCTGATTTCGAAGTCAGTTGAACTAATGCCTCCGTTTGTGAATTCTCCATAGCTGTAGAAGCGTCCACATTGGTAATATCCCAATTATAACGAACTGCTGGTCCGGCACTTCCTGGTATGACATTTACATTCCCATAGGTACCACTCGTATCCAGATTCCCTGCATCATCATTAATTTGTGAAGCAAAGAAGTTGTCAATCGGATTATTGGGACCTGAAATGGGCTTTAAAGAAGAGGCATCTTTTCCAAAAAGTAACTGATCTCCTGGAATCTTTGAATCTCCTTCCATTGCGGTTAGCAACAATCTTGCTTTGACATCACCAAGTTCAGGCGTAGAGAAGCCAGAAATTTTCTGGCTTACTGATCCCGTTTTCTCAATCGATGCTGTTCCGACATGAATGTTCATATTTCGAAGAGGCAGTGTAGGATCTTTATAAACCACAGATAAAGTCCATCCCCCCACGTTGTTCCCTTTATATCTTTGTACTGTCGCTGGTACACCACTGACAGTATAATTACCAGCCCCACCTGCATCTATAAAACTAGTAACATTGGCAGAGCGAACATAAAATATTTGGTTCGCCTGAGCTACTTGCTGACTCGTAGTCGGATCTGGCGTAATGAGGGTACTCCCTTTTGGCGAGATTAACGTTATGGCCCGATCTATTTCACTCGTCACATCCTCGGTACTCGTTTTTGTTGATCCACCCCAAATTAACTCTGCATATAATACTATGCTTCCCGTTGGTAAGCGAAGCTGTGCAGCAGAAGCATTTTCTTTCCAATCCAGTGTGGTACCTGCAGGATATCCTGGTACCTGCTTAGACAAATCTAATGTGATAAATGCACCAATATCTGTATAACTGATATTGGTATTACTTAGACCCAGTGTGTTGCCAGTAAAAGTAACCGCTCCGTTAGTCGTGGTTGAATATCGCTGAATAAACGCCATGATTCTCACCCTTTCTCTATTTATCTATTTCTATCCCTACTTACAACCACAACATAGGTCTTTAACTTGATCTAACTTTTTCTTCAACTCTTTTTCCAGATTAGCAATTTGCTGAACTGCTTCCTTTGCACTCTTGTTAATTGCTAGCAAATCCGTCACTTTAATCCGGCCACCTCGGAATGAATTAATTGCTGCTTGAATCTTTTCGCCTTCCATGTAAAGAATCATGGCTAGACTTTTTTCCTCTTGTGCGATGGAATGAATGATTAAGTCACGTGACCATTCACAGGTTGTTCGTCCTGCTGGCACATTGGTTTGTACTTCGTTACTGACCGCATCTACATAACCACCTGAATACTGAGAGCCCATGTAAGCTTTATTCCTAATCACTCCACTAGAATGAGGTTTAATCACTTCAACTTTAAATGTAATGATGATAGGCCCTTCAATGGATAGTCTATCAAGTACAATCGTTTTCGTTGGATCTTCACCAGGTTTTGATTCACCGTCAATTTCCACACTATTCGGGACAAACTGCACCTCTTCTGATAGAAAATCCTTAAAATGACAATTAGTAACATCAATTAGACTATCATTGGAAATGGTAAACGTATATGTTAGAATATCTCCTACCACCGCATCAATTTTGTCTACTTCCTTTTCTATACTCACTTTCGGAAAATTAGACATGTGCCTCTCCCTTTCTTTTCTGTAATTCATACCTTATTAGTGATGAATCAGATTCCCTATTTTTCAAAAGCATCTGAGGGAAAGTAAGACATCCTCTTCTTCTCTACTTACAACCACTACATAAATCCTGAATCGTATTTCTCTTGTTCTGTAGTTCTTGTTTCAATGTAGATAATGTTTGAGAAACACTATTTTCACTCTGAATAATCAAATTCTGTTCATTTTTTGTAATCCTACCACTATTAAAGGCTTGATTTGCCGTCTTTATTTTTTCTGCCTCTGCATCCAGTAACTCCTGAATGGCCTTCTCTTCCTGTTTAATTGAAAATTCGATGGTACTTTGATTGTTCTCACAGTTAGTAGGAGGACGCACAATCACTTTTGTCTCTGTTATATTACTGGCTGCTTCTCCTTTTTTGATAGGCGATCCAGAAGCACTTTCAAATTCATAATTTAAGGTGGCTTTATTTTTCACTAGCTCATCTGGAGGAATATTGATTACTTTCGCTTGGAATGTCACTTCAATCAGTTCTCCTGTTCCTACCATTCCTAGCTTAATCCCATTATTTACATTCACACTAGGTTGAGGCACACCATCCACAAAGACACTACCTGGAACAAACTTCAACTCTTTTGGAAGGATATCTTTCAAGATAGTGTTTTGTGCGTCAACAGGATCCATATTTGTTACAAGAACGGTATAAGTCAAAATATCTTTTACTTTTGCCTCATTTTTGTTTACTTTTTTATTTATTTCCATCTTCAGACTATCCTCCATTAATCTATTCGCCTCAGTTTTCATATTTACATACCCCCGACTTTGAGACATATTTCATCACCCTTTCCATCATCGAATCAAATTATATATGGATGTTATGAGCAAAAATCACAAATTTCTTGGATAACAGCGAGTTTATCTTTAAGCACTGATTCTAGTACGATTAGGCTGTCTAACATATCCTCCACACTTTCATTGACAGCGATGAGATCTTGGACTCCTATTTTCTTATCTCCAAACGCACGAGCAGCTACTTCAATTTTTTCTGCTTCTGCCCGCATAATCCTAGCAATGCTTTGTTCCGCCTCAGCAATCGTTTGGATAATCTGATTTTTCCCTTCTTCACAGGTAGGTGGCTCAATCACTTCAATCCCAGGTTTGTTACTAATACTCGTCGCTGTCGATATAGGTAAATCTGGTCTACTCTGAAAATCAAAGATCATCGATGCTTGATTATGCACCACTTTATCATCAGGCTCTTTCATGATTTTCGCTTGATACGTGATGAGGACTGTTTCTCCTACAGCCAAAGTACCAATGTTCACACCCTTAGCAATATCTTGTCCTGGCCATGCCGCACCTCTGATTCGTAAACTATCTGGTAAATATTCAAGTTCTGGATCTAAGTAGTCCTGAAGAATCACATTAGTCGCATCTACATAGCCATCATTTTTTACTTCCAAAGTGTAAGTTACTATTTCACCTACTACAGCTTGTTTTTTATCCCCCGACTTATTCATTTTTACGATTGGGCTATTGGCGTCAATCTGTACTCCATATCCACTCACCAAATAGGTATCTTGCGCCGTCGCAATACGGGCGATTGCCTCGGTTTGACTATGATGCAACGTGTGAGAAATATCTACATTCGTGATATCCCAACCCGATCGTACGCCAAATCCGTCTGATCCAAGAGGCTTATTGAGCGTTCCAGCAGTTCCACTAGTATCTAAATTTCCTAGATCATCGTTAATCTGCGACGCAAAAAAATTATTTCCAGGATTATTCGGACCAGATATCACCGAAAGCGACGAACGATTGGGACCAAATTCAAAGCGATCGCCAGGAAGATTAGAGTTTCCTTCCAGTGCCGTAAGCATGACACGTCCCTGGATATCCCCACCTTCTGGTGTTTTAAAATTATAAATCAACTCATCCACTGGAGGATTAGACATAGAAATCACTTGAGACCCAACATAAATATTCATATTTCGAATTTTAAGTAATGGATGTTTATAAGCGACAGCCAACGTCCATCCCACTGTATTGGTAGAAGCTAGAAAAAAAGTACAATCTCTTACCGTTCCGGGAATACCACCTACTATATAAGTTCCAGCTCCACCTTTTTGTACAAATTCAGTTACATTCGCAGAGCGAACATAGAAAACTTGACCGCCAAAGACGGACTCTTCTCGTGCAGTGAAGGCATCTGGTGCGATGGATACAGTAGCAGCTGGGGTAGTAAAAGTAATCGAAGTATTGATAGCTGAACGAACATCAGTATATTGATCTTTAGTCGATCCACCCCAGATCAACTCGGCATACAATATTTCACTGTCTGCAGGGATTCTCAGCATAGCCAAAGAGGAATTTTCTTGCCAGTTCATTGTACTTCCAGCTGGATAGCCTGACACTTGTTTAGAACTATCTGTTGTCAAAAAAGCCCCGATATCTGTACTTCCATCTGCATAACCTAATGTATTTCCTGTAAATGTAATCGCACCATTGGTTGTTTGGGTGAAACGATGAATAAATGGCATATTCTTCCCCCTTTTCAATCTAAATAAAGCTATAAATTCTTGTGCTTCTTTCTCATTAATCTACTAACAACAAATCTGCTTAGCAATTTCTAATTTATCTTTTAATAATTTCTCCAACTGTGTAGCTTTTTGGACTACTTTTTCGACACTCTGATTAATCCTAGCAAGTTCTTGGGCAGAGATTCGTTCTTCTTCAAATGCCTTTACCGCTTCTTGTACCTTTACACTTTCTGCTTGAAGGATTTTCATCAAACCGAGCTCTTGTTGTGCTACTGATTCAAAAATCTGATTTTGTGCTTTTTGACAATCGGTCTCCAACCACGCCGTAATTAGGTTACTTGTTACTATTTCCTCACGCACATTGCTACCTGGTTTCAGCTGAAATTGATAAATTGCCTCTGCTTGGTTATCTACTTTCACTGGCAACGGACTCTGTAACGCTACTTGAAATGTAATCACAGCTGTTTGGCCAGGAATTAATGTACCAAGAGGAATTCCTGTTGTTAAATCATCAAGCACCGGTGCACCATTTACTTTTAAACTCCCTGGAACGAGTACCGTTCCTGTAGGTATGACATCTTTAATAGAAATTGCATTTACTGAAGTATCTCCATTATTGGTAATATCGAGCGTGTAGGTGATAATATCTCCCTTTTTATCGTAAACCGAACGATCTTCACTTTTCACGAGATCGACTTGTACATGCTTAATGATAGTATTTACTTCATTTGAGCTACTAGATCCTGATGTGAGAGGTAAACCCGCTGCACTTTGGAACTCGTAATCCAGCTTACCCGTATTAGTCACCTTTCCATCTGTAGGGACTGCAATCACTTTCACTTTAAATATGATCTCGACTGGCCCTTCTATGCTTACAAATCCGATATTGACTCCTTTAGCTGGATTTTCCCCGGGTTTGGCTTGCCCATCGATAGTTAAGCTGTTCTGCACAAATTCTAACTCATCTGGAAGAATATCTTTAAAAATGGAATTCTGAGCTTCTACTAGTCCACTATTTTCTACTAAAATTGTGTAAGTTAACTCATCTCCGACTATTGCTATATCTTTATCCACTTGTTTGTCTATCTTGAGCTCCGGACTATTCACATCAATTTGAATCCCTAATCCAGAAAGGATGAATCCGTCCATATCTGTTTTGAACCGAGCAATCGCTTCAGTTTGTGAGATTTCCATGGCGTTTGAAATATCCACATTCGTAATATCCCAGCCATAGCGCTGTGTAGACTGTTTTTGCCCTGGGGTTACATTACTATTTCCCGCTGTCCCACTAGTATCTAAGTTTCCACCATCATCATTAATCTGTGAAGCGAAAAAGTTATCCACTAAGTTATTCGGTCCAAAAATGGCTTGTAATTGGCCTGGGGATGGACCAAATAAAAATTGGTCTTTAGAAATGAAACTATCGCCTTCGATAGCAGTCAATAAAGCTCTTGCCTGAAATGGCTTGGATTCAGGTGTCCCAAAACCTTTAATTTTTTGATCCACTACATTCCCTCTTTCAACAGATGCCACACCAACATATAAGTTCATATTTCGTGAAGGTAAAGAAGGATTTTTATATATAACAGCAAGTGTCCATCCTGCTGCATTACTTTTACTTGGCCGTTGGATTGTGGCTGGTACCCCACTTACAGTATAAGAACCTGCCCCACTCGCCTTTATTAGTTTAGTAACATCAGCTGTACGAATATAAAATGTGTGATTTTCATGCACTACTACTTGGGCCGTTGTAGCATCAGGAGATATTGTTTGTATTGAACCTTGTGGGGTAGTTAAGGAAATGGGAACGTTAATATCTCCTGTAACATCCACTGCATTAAATTTTGAGGTACCTCCCCAAATCAACTCTGCATACAGCACTTCACTAGCTACAGGAAATTTCAGAACTGCTTGAGAAGCATTCAATTTCCAATTCAATGTACTACCTATTGGATAACTTGGGACTTGTTGGGTAAGATCCAACGTAATGAATGCTCCAATGTCATTATAGCTAGGATTATTCGAACCAAATCCTAGCGTATTACCTGTAAACGTCATCGCACCATTTGTAGTCGTTGTATAACGCTGAACTATTGACATTCTCTTCGTCCTTTCTATAACAACTAGAATAATAACTATTATTTTATTTTTTAATAAAACTTAAGCGGGGATTTTAATTCATATAATTGCCTCCTATGTAAATATTTGATAAAACAAATTATATTTCACTCACTGAAAAACTATATCTATAATTAAATGTTCTTTCTATTTATCATTATTTATCTGATTTTTCAGGTAAATATATTTCAAATCCAGTTCTGCTGTGAAAATCATTTAATAGGAATACCACCACATCTCTATTTGGCTAATAATAAAAAAATGATATCATTCAAATTTTTCAGTTAACAATTATAAAGATTTTGATATTTGGACAGATTGTAACTCCTAGCATTTATCGTTTGAAGGTTGAAACAAAACATACTGATGATAAAATAGGAATATTTTACACTGATCCAATCGAATTGAAGAATAGGGATTGGTGGAACAATACAGACAAAAAAGCAACTAATTGAAATTGGTCGCTTTTTTGTCTTCTATTTACTTGGCCTCTTATAGGGAACAGCCGAGATACGTGTAAAAATAGGTCATAGACTTACTTTTATGGTTCTAGTGCAAAAACTATATGACTTATGTAACTAATCTCTGAAACTTGGACATACTGATACTAGTACTCTAAAAAAGGACGTGATTAGTATGGAAAAGCAAAACCTATTCAAGTGGAAACAGATTATTCATTATTTTCTTTAGGGGATTGAACAGGCATGCACGATTGCCCAAACTGTTCAATTGGACAAAACATTGGAGGAATGGCCTGGTGAAACCCCGGGCGGTGTGCTACGCAATATTGCATCTCACAACTCCTACCATTTAGGAGAAATTGTGCTGATTCACAGATTATTTAGCGCTTGGCCACCGCCAGCATTTCGGAAAAAAACCATGCTAAGAGCATGCAAGGTTTTATACAGTTTTTCGGCTAATCCAGTAACAAACAAGAACCCTAAAACCGCGCCAGGATAGGAATGTATAAAAAAATGCATAGATCCGTAGAACAAAAAAAGGAGGTTCCCTTGTGAGAGTAGGGATCCGCCTTTTTCTTTCTACCCATAATAGGACTTTATGTTAACTTCTATGAATACAATATACATCCATCTCATAAGAAAAACCGCTAGGAAAACATCTTGACGGTCCTTTTGTGTATAAATCCCATGAGGAGTGATAGATATGATCCGGCACTCGTAACCATGTATAGATCGGTATGTTTTCGTTTTCCAAGCAGGTCAAACATATATAATTCACTGTCTGTTTAGACTTGCGTAATGGCTAAATTCCTTATTGATTATTTTATCGTGAGCTGGCGCTACTTGTGGACCTACCGAGTTGATGCACGTTACCAGAATATGCTTCCCGTCTAGAGATCCGACGGCTCTCGATTCATATCCGAAAGTACCTCCGGCATGCCCCCAGTAAGATTGCCCGTCCGCTGTTTTAAATTCATAAATCCCTAGTCCGACTTTACCAAAAGGTCCATCTACTGTTGTGTGCATCTGGTCCATCATCTCTTGAGTCAGAAGCTTCCCGCCCAACAACGCACTGAAGAAGGTAGTCAAATCATTAACTGTTGAGACTATATCTCCCGCCGCATTTGCCCATGATTGATTCATTTCTGTTAAATCATACAAATGACCCGATCTATCCATATTATATCCTGTGGCATGCTTACCCGGAATTTCGTGACTATTTCCCATCACAAATGTCCCTTTCATTCCAAGCGGTATGATAAACCGTTTCCTGATCTGCTCCGCATACGTTTCTCCTGTTACCTTTTGAATAATTTGACCGGCTAGTACAGTATTCATATTGGAATAATTCCAGCCCTTCCCTGGTGCAAATACAGGTGGCTTTGAAAGTCCAAGGTCGATAAGCTCATCGACGGAATAGTAACGGTATGGATTTTGAGGCAAAGTAATATCTCGGAAATCCAAATCTGTATAGCTAGCAAGCCCGCTTGTATGATTCAATAACTGACGGATCGTAATTTTGTTGCCATCATACCCTTCACCTTTTATGACACCTGGCAGCCATTTTTCAACCGAATCATCCAGATTCAATTTTTTCTCGTCAGCCAACTGTAATACAACGGACGCTGTGAAAGTCTTTGAAATACTTCCAATACGGAATGAAAAATTGGACTCCACCGGGTGTGGTACTTCATAACTGGCTGTACCTGTAGCGTAAGACCAGCGTTTCCCGTTCTGTAACCCGCCAGCTATGACACTTGGGACTCCTTTGATGGTTACCACCTCATCAATGACGCGTTTGACTTCATCCCGATGCTTGCTTTTCTTTTCCTTCTCTGTCTCCACTTGTACCGCGCCTTTAGTCTGTACCGGGTTTACAGACCCATAAGCAGAAAATACCAGTGTACTCGCCGATATAGCTGTTAATGCAAGTACAGCTCCTTTTTGAATCTTGAGTAATTTCATAACGTATCGCTCCTATTATTTTGGAATGTTGTGTTGCTTTACATCCTCACCTTACCCCCAAAATTGTTAAATCGGATAGTGATGAAACCGCCAAACTTTTGTTGACACTCGGAATTGGACTTGTCACATATACCATATGACAAACTGTCAAATATCTCATGTGACGTGCTTGTTACAGTAAATTCTAACTGTTTACCCTCTCTTTCGCTTGACGGATCAGAAGTTTATGGTGCATGATAGGTTTGATTTATTCAGAATTTATTTTAAAAAATACAAGTAGGTGTGCATAATCCGTGTTCTCTATAATAAAAAAATGGTTCTGGTATGATTGGATATTTGTGGCCATACGAACGCTTTGGATGGTCATTATCATAAGCGCTAGTTTTATCAAACCGTCATTAATCGATGCGTCTTTTTGGGTCTTATTTTCTTTTGCTTTCGTCGTTTATCTCGTTCCATTAATCGCCTGGTGTAGAAATGCAGATTGGTATCTTGCAGTCGACGTCATGGCAGCGGGGGTTTTTCATCTTTATTTAGCCTATACAGCACCGGAGTTACTTTGGTCTTTCGTTTTACTTGTGATGAATATCGGCTTGGCCAGCAATCGAAGAACCTATGTATGGACAGGTATCCTCTGTGGAATCATATTGCCGGCATTGAACGGTTGGATCGCTGGTCGTCTCCCGTATGAATTTATCGTTAGCAACGGTTTTGGATTCGCCATCGGCTTCACGTTTAATATATTAATTCAGTCCCATAAGCAAGCCCTAATTATTCATGAGCAAAAGCTATTGTTGGAGCAGCATATTGAGCGGATTGAGGAACTTACGCTGATGGAGGAGCGCAGCCGGCTGTCACATGAGCTGCATGACACGATTGGCCATACGCTTACCTCACTCATCGTCGGCGTCGAATCGCTGCGATCGTCCGTACCGAATTCACAGATAGAGAGGATCGATTCGCTTGTCGGAATCGCCCAACACAGTCTGGTTGATATCCGAAAACATCTGCATCAGCTCTCTCATACTCCATTGAACCATTCGTTAAGTGAATCTCTACGGCAATTTACCGAAGATTTTATGAAGTCAACAGGTATAATGGTCAAATTCCGTGTGATCGGCAGCGAGACTCTCGTTATGCAAAAAATAAACTTTTGTCTATATCGTTGCCTTCAAGAGTCTCTGAACAACGCGGTTCGGCACGGTTCGGCGAGCTTGATATCCGTTCAGTTGTATTTCGAGAGTCAGCAGCTCAGGTTACAGATCGAAGATAACGGCATCGGAATGGAAGAAATCCAATTTGGATTTGAACTTAATGGGATGAAGGAACGACTTAAGCTATTTCACGGCACGGTGTCCGTGCATTCCGAGCCAGAACAAGGAACTTTCGTCATATGTAATATTCCGTTGCAGACAGAGCCTGCACATGATACAATCCGCCTGCTGCTCGGTAACGACCAGGTGATCATTACCGACAGTTTGAAGCAAATTTTGGATCAGCATACTGATTTTAACGTAGTTGGTACAGCCAGGGACGGTGGCGAAGCATTAGAACATTGTGAGCGGTCCCAACCGGATATCGTGCTAATGGATATTAGTATGCAGGGAATGAGCGGGATTGAAACTTTACTTGAGATGAAACAACGATGGCCTGATATGAAGGTTGTGTTCATGACA
Source organism: Bacillus sp. DB-2 (assembly GCF_003315125.1). NCBI lineage: Bacteria > Bacillati > Bacillota > Bacilli > Caryophanales > Bacillaceae > Bacillus > Bacillus sp. DB-2. The sequence continues at coordinate 38,428 of NZ_QNRN01000023.1, forward strand.
ACGTTTGAGGATTCCTTGCAGGCAGCAACTGCATTGGAGCACGGGGCGGAGGGCTACATGCTGAAGTCGATTCATCCGCGAGAGATGAAGGAAGCCTTGAAACTAATTTATAACGGAGGAATCTGGATTGATCAATCGGTCGCTACGCGAATTTTCGAAGAGATGAAAAGTCAACGCGAGCAATTGGAGAAGATCGGTTCAAGTCAGGAAAACTTCCCGTACGGGCTTACGAAACGTGAAATGGAGATTCTGGAGCATCTGTCAGGTGGACTGCGTTATAAGTCGATCGCCGCCAAATTATTTTTATCGGAGGGAACGATCCGCAATTATTGCTCGACTCTCTACTCGAAGCTCAGCGTCAACAACCGCGAAGAAGCAATAACAAGGGCCCGAAAGGAAAATATTGTGTAGATGGTACTCAAGATATAATCATTTTTCCGTATTCGGGGCACGGCAACGATTACTATTTTTTGGGCCACTAATTATTTTAAGTAACAGAATTAGAGTTCCGTTAACTTTTGGAATGAATTTAACAAAATTTGTTTACAGAACACCTGTAAATATTGCTGGAAAATAAGTGGACGGAATACATTTAAAGAAAATCTTCTTGAAAACTTCAAATTTAATTACCTTAAAGTCATTGTTTTATCATACATTTCAAAGTTTTTTACAAGTGGTCCGAAAAAGAACGAATCGTTGTTATCCCCCATGCCCATCAACCCCCCAAAAAACAAATACTCTAAAACGAGAAAATTGGCATCTTTAGGTGAAAATGTACAATTTTTTTGTTTTTGGGGCGTTATAAAATTCTTAAGTTGATGGGCATGGGGTATTTGCATTTCTTAGGTTGATAGCGATGTGGTGCTACCCCATCGCTATCAACCTAAGCTCATAAAAGGTCAATTATAGTGGAGGCTGTTGCTTTTTTCTAAAGGCTATGCGTAGGGAATATAAAAAACCCCCTAGGAACCAACGAATTCCTGAGGGGGTAACTGCGTAATGTAATATATTTACAATTATATTGCGTTTGGGTTTAAAATGCGCATCTTTTTCATTTACATAATAACCACCATATTTAAGTTTATAATAGTTATGCTTTTTAGATAAAAGCAATTACTTGTTTTATAAACTCGTAACCAAAATAACCACTAAATCCGAATAGTACTATTGCGGCAGATATAGATACCCATTTAATAAAGATTGGATTTAGAAAACGTCTAGTAAAATGAACAAAACCCAATAAGACCATATCATGCATAAAGATACCTAATAAAATACCTACAGCTATTAATATAAATGTAGATGCACTTGCATTACCTAATGAAGAGACTAGAACCGGACCAAAGACCCCTATCCAAAATACAATATTAGCCGGTGATATAGCAATCTTAAAACCAGATAAGTAAGCTGTTAATAAAGATTTATTAGGATTTTCTCCCTCTATGTTAACTTCTGATTTTGCTTCTTTAATACTTTCTATTCCAATAAACATTAAAAAACCAAAACCTAGTAACCACATAACTGCTTCTACCCATGGTTTGGTTAATACACTAGAGAACCCTAGATAAATCAGGACAATTAAAGATAAATCTACAGTCATTCCTCCTATACCTACAAACCAACCATGTACGAAACCATTTCTCATTCCTTGTTTGGTCATTTGGACAGTCATAGCACCTGCAGGTATTGATAAAGATAAACCTAATATAATATACGTAAAAAGTGTTACAATCATAAAAATTCTCCTATTTTAGTCAAGTACTATTCTTTTCGCTTGGTTCAACAAATAAAACTAGAGCGTTGCGATTTTTCACATTACTTCTAGCAATCTCCAAAAACTCATAAAGTACCCCTTTGTTGAAGATCAATGCCTATAATCCCATAAGATCCCTTACATGTTTAGCGTTCTTTTTAGATGTTAGTTTTTCAAGTAATAAAAATGCAACATCAAAAGCTGTACCTGGATTAGAAGATGTAATAATATTTCCATCTTGAACAATTAAATCATTTTGTACTATTGCACCTAAATTCTTTAACTGCTCTTTTCGTTTACTCGTTGGATGACTGTATGTGGTGGCTTTTTTATCTGTAAGAATCCCACTTTTACCAAGCGCTAATGATGCAACACAAATACTGGCAATAGGCTTCTGCTTGACATAAAAATGTTGAATGACATTTAAGAATTCTCTACTGTATGCATCCCGATAAAAACCAGCTTCTTCAAACCCTCCTGGAATAGCTAGTGCATCAAACTCATCTAATTGAATATCATCAACTGTTTTTTCAGGTATGACAGTAAAATTCCAAGTACAGGTTAATTTATTCCGAAGACCAACTGTTACGACCTTGGTTGATCCATCTCCCTCCCATTTATTCCAACCTAGTACGTCTGTAAATACACTAGCTTCCACTGCTTCAAATCCGTCAGCTAATAATAATAAAATCTTTTTCATATCGTAAATCGCCTCCTGATATCCTTATTTTATACAAATATAGAAGGCTGATAAATAAGTTTAATAAGGATATTCGATCGTTCGACTTTATTATATAAAGAATTTAGTTTATTCTAGTTTATAAAAAAAGGTTGGATACTTTATGGATCAAATTGATAAAAAAATCGTGGGATTATTACAGTCAAATGCAAAAATTTCAATGAGGGATTTAGCAGAAGCCGTTCATTTATCTTCTCCGTCAGTAACTGAGCGAGTACGGAAGTTAGAGGAGCAACAAATTATTGAAGGCTACCATGCACATGTTTCTCTAAAAAAAATAAACCGTCCAATTTCTGCACTTATATTGTTTAAATCAAAGGATTGTAAATCATTAGCTAACTTTTGCTATAATCATCCAGATGTACTTGAGTGTTACAGAGTAGCAGGGGAAATTAGCTATATTGTCAAATTAGCAACATATTCTGTAGAAAGTTTAGAACAATTTATTGATGATACAATGCAATATGGTACGCCATCAACGAATATCGTGTTATCTTCTTATGAAAAAAAAATAATTGCTCCCTTTATTAGTGAAGAATAAAAATACTGGAATAATCAATTAACTATTGCTTACTCAATAATCCTCAATCCTTTAAAAATAACCCTGATTTTTCTAACTTGTATAAAAAAATCAAGGTCTCTAATCATTTTTATCGTTTTGGGGTAACCCATTTTTATTAGCTTGATGATGATGTGGTGATCCCTAAATAAAAAAGACCGTCTAATGACGGTCTCATGAAGTAAAGTCCCCCTTTAGTTGAACAAAAGCAGGTAAGTTTCTCATTATTTCTCACTTCTTAAAGTTTTTTTGTTTAACAAAGATAAAGTGGTCTTCAGGCTTCCAAACGTGCAGATGGTCAGCAATGTATCCACGTAGCCACAACACGCCGTTAATTCGTCTAAGATAAAAGCCTTTCGGAAAATCATCGTCTTTAGTTAATATCTCCGATGCTATTGTGATGGAGCCAGATGGAGCTTGATGTTGTTGTGAGGCATTCCCAAAATAACCTTCAGGCTGTACCAGATACTCCAGTCTTAGTTGAGGTCCCAGCTCAAGTGGACACAATTCCAAACCAAGTTCGCTCGCTCTTCTAAAGAGCTGAGCCGTAGTAGCTCCATCAGGAAAGCCAAGGTCTATAACGGTTAGTTCAACGGTCTCCAGGCTGTACTTTGTATTAGAAGTCGTAAATTTATCATCAGCTAACAGTCTTTCTCCATACTCATTCATCAAAATGGAGTATTGTTGCAATTTCTGAATAAGCTGCGATTTCGTAAGTCCGCCAACCTCTACTGTTCTGGTGATAATTGGACAATCAGGATATATTCGCATTTGTAGTCACTCCTAAAAAATTGGGTATAAGAATTTCAAATTATTACATTCTACAATTTTCCATAAATCCCCTTGTTGGAGTACAAACCCATCGCTATCAAACTAACAAAACTAAATTTTCTTAAAATAATATACTTGTCCCTTAATAGTTTGTAAGCCTGTTTGCATAACACCATCTTTATTAAAGTAGTATTTGTATCCATTTATAGATTGTAGGCCTTTAACCAGAGGGCCCTCTTTATCACGATAATACCAGTTTCCATCTTTTTGAAACCATTTAACCCAAGGATATTTCTCACTAACTTCTTTTATATTAAAATATTATATTTTTAAAAACAAATAACATCCAGGCTAACTAAAAAAGATAGATGTAAGTTAATATACTACTTTTACGTTTTTATATAATTCTAGTTTTTTATTAGTCCAAACATTTCATATTGTTACCACATACAATATGAAATGTTTGAATTGAATTGTATTATATTAATCAAAACTTAAAGTTAGGAGGGCTTAATATGGCAGAATGTACAGGTTTGGCTTGCTTTTTATTCTCTTCGTGGCCAACAGGAACGGTTGTTACAATTACCACTAAATCAGGACAAATTATTGGACCTGCTACTTTTTCATTGTTCTTTCCGACTATTTGTGCGGTTGTATTAGTTGAAGAAGATGTGATAACCCCCTCTTCTACCAATACCATATTCATAAGTTGTGAAGATATAGAAAGTGTTACTTTAACCACCCCTTAAGATGCTTCAAGTGGTTAAAGTTCAATCCATAGTTAAGACATTCTAATGAATGTCTTAACTATGGATAATCTAATCAAAATGTATTATTCCATTGTATCTATCATTTCAATAAGTTGCTTTAAACTGAATTTTTTCCCTTCTAAAGGTTACTTGTCTACACATCCCTCTACATACTTTCATATGATATAGTATATTGTTTAAAGGAGGGATAAATTTGTTCTTATGTAATTTATTTCGTTGTTCAGGTGGAGTCTGTAGTATTTTTAAAAATTTACAACCAGGCGAAGTCGTTACTGTGACTGGTAAATCTGGAAATATTATTGGACCTGCTATTTTTACAAATTTTAACCCTAATACTTGTATCGTCACATTAGAAGAGGAAAATTCAGTTACTCCTCCTACTACAAGTATTACTAAGATCAGTTGTAAAGAAATAGAAAGTGTTACATTTATCTGATAATATATTTTAAACCTAAAGCAGGGATTGAAATATGAAACTCTTATACATTACTTCTGGTTACTCAAAAATCTATCAATATCTAGATCAAAGCATACAGAGAACACTTATCGATCAAAATTTCGAATGGTTAGCAGTACAGCCGAGTGAATTAATAGAGCAATTGGATTTCATTACAACAACGTTTCATCCTGATATTGTTTTCACCTTATTAGGTAATCATCTACCACAAAAAGCAATTCAATATTTTAAAAAAAGGAACATTAAATTAGCTGTCTGGTTAACAGAGGACCCATTTTATATAGATACCTCTCTTCTTCTATTAAAGAACTTTGATTTTATATTTACTATTGATAGTGAAGCACTTAAATATTATTCAGGTTTAGGATATACCAATGTATACCACTTACCATTAGCAACTAATATAGATGTATTTAAGCCTGGTCTAAGAAATTCGAAATATAAAAGTGAAATATTGTTCATTGGATATCCTTATCCAACCCGAGTAAAATTGATGCAGTTTCTTTTGGAAAAAACCCCTTATCACTATACCGTTATTGGTCAACACTGGAGAAATAAGTTAATTAAAAAATGGAAAAATCACCGGAGAATTAAAATTATAGAAGAATGGATTCCACCTCAAGAAGTTGCACTCTATTATAATAACGCTAGTCTTATATTAAACCCTCATCGTAGTCATCTATTTTCACAGAATAAAAATAAAAATAAAGTAAAAAATAATACCATTAATAATCGTACGTTTGATATTGCAGCTTGCCAAGGCTTTCAAATTATTGAAGAAAAATCTGACCTTTCATCTTTCTTCAATAAAGATGAAATTATATCCTATAATAGCTTTGAGGACTGTTTAAATAAAGTATCTTTTCATTTGAATGATACGACTTCGAAAAGATTAATGGTCGAAAAAATTCATACAAAAGTTATTACACAGCATACTTTTCATGAGAGAATCCATTTTATTACGACTATTTTACAATCACAACTTTATTAGGTTATTAAATTAAAAATATCTTTTTTCTATAATCATTCTGAATAAATTAAAATGCCTTTTCATTAAATTGAAAAGGCATTTTAATTTATTCAACGAATTCCTAGTAGTATCTAATTGTACCCTATCAAATAAGATCCCACGAAACAGGCGTTCCTTTTTCAATGTCCTTATTCGCTTTCTTTCCGATAATTTTGGATAGGTGTTTTGGTAATAAGCCATTACCTGGTCTAATAGCTTTAATATTTTCTATCGTGAAAGCCTCTCCCGCTTTTATGTTTTCTACAACATATAATGACCTTCTAAATTTTAAAGAATCTTTTTCTAAATCAGTAGGGCCATAATATACTTTCCCCAAAGATTCCCATGCTTTTTCAGTTTCGCTTACTAATAATTTAAATTCAGCAGGTTCCATTGAAAAATCAGCGTCAACTCCTCCATCCGATCTCGAAAGCGTTAAATGTTTCTCTATTACTGTGGCTCCCAAGGCGACACTCGCTACAGATACTCCTACTCCAAGTGTATGATCAGACAAACCTACTTCACATTTAAATAACTCCTTCATATGAGGTATCGTAGCTATATTTGTAGATTTCGGAGATGCAGGATACGTACTTGTACATTTTAATAGAATTAATTCTTTACATCCCTCTTCTCTCGCAGCTCTTACTGTTTCATCTAATTCAGCAATAGAAGCCATACCTGTCGAAATGATTATTGGTTTTCCTGTCGTTGCTACTTTACGTATGAGGGGAATATCAGTATTTTCAAAAGATGCGATTTTATAACAAGAAACATTCAATGATTCTAGAAAATCTACAGCAGTTTCATCAAATGGAGTACTAAATGGTATCATTCCTAATTCTATACAGCGATCAAAAATGGGTTTATGCCACTCCCATGGTGTATATGCTTCTTTATATAAATGATAAAGTGTTTTACCTTTCCATAAGCTTTTCGTATCCTGAATTAAAAAATCACCATTTTCTATATTTAAAGTCATTGTATCTGGTGTATATGTTTGAATTTTAAATCCTTGTGCTCCAGCCTCTGCTGCTGCCTCTACGATTTGCAAGGCTCTATCTAATGATTGATTATGATTCCCTGACATTTCTGCAATAATAAATGGTGGCGAGCTATTGCCAATCTCTCTACCCCCGATATATAAATTACTCATATTTTTCACCTTCAATTTCTGTTTTTATAGCTTCTTTCCTTTCCATCCATTGTTCATAAAAAAGGGTCATTGTAATAACGTCGATAAATTCATTATCCCTGAAAATATGGTTCACATATCTTCCATCTTCCTGGAAGCCGAGTTTCTGATGAAAGTTTAAACTAATACGATTTGATTCTAATATTTCTGCACATACTTTTTGTATGCCATTTGTTTCAAAAATATAGTCTAATGCTACTATACCTAATACAGTTCCAGCACGCCTTACACTCTGTTTATCTCCTATATAAAATCCCCAATTACAAGTTCGATCTATTTTATTTATTTTTGTAAAATTAACAAATCCAATTGGCTTTTCTTTATATATTAGTAATCTTGCAATCATTGTTTCATCATATTTTAGTTTTTCAAACCATTTATAGTGTTCGTCTATTGTTATTTTATGATCTTCGTACATAACAGAACGAATTTCTTCTGTATTCCTCCACTTTAAAATAAGATTTAAATCTTTCTTTTCTATACATTTCAAATGGAATTTTTCAATGTTTAACATACTATCCTCCTAAAATAATTTTTGTTATTTCATCCGAATTACTGGCACACTTTATGGCAAGAGCTTTATTAGACATTTCTCTCACTTTATCTGAATCTGTTAAAAGTTTGTTTAGACATTTCGTAATGGTTTCATCTGAAACACTTTCAGCTGTACCGATATTCCATGTAGCTCCGGCCTCCGCCACAGCTTTGGTTACTTCTATTTGATTTTGTGCAGTTGTAATTGTTATAGAAGGTAATCCAAGAAAACAGCGCTCCCATGTTGTTGTGCCCCCAGCTCCTATCCCTAAATCCGCTCGTATCATAAACTCTTCAATATTCTCTATTTGACAATAAAATGAAGCGTTTGAAATGCTCTTGCAATAATTTTGAATATCTTTCTTATGAGGATTTTGGCTTCCTACCACTACATCTATTTTTAAAGTATCACTATTAATATTTTGTATAGCTCTTAACGTTTTTAATGTCTCATTCGTTACATCGTGCCCACCAAAAAATATAAAAATATGTTCAACCGCACCCGTTCTTTTTCGTAAAAATTTCTTAGCAGAATGGAACTCTGGCCGTAATATGGCATATTTAGGTCCTAATTTTATTAAAGAGTGCTCTGGTATTAATTCTTTATAGCGTTCATTAAGACTCTCGTGTAGATTTTGATCTAATAACAATTCACAATCATGTACTCGATCTGCAAGATCATCGATTACCATAATCTTTTTTACAGTTTTTTTTAAAACAGTCTCCCACTTTTTATCTAACCCATAATGATCAACTATTAACCAATCAAATTGGGGGAGTTGAGACAAAATGTCATTGGTTTGTTGTGCATCAACAAACCAATGACATTTTAGCCAATTCAAATAACTCCCATATACTGTACTTGAGAATTCAGTATTTTCATCATTTGTATCTAATAAAAATACGTGGAATCCTTTACTTAAAATATATCGCTGAAGATCACCTTGTAGCTTACGACAAATGAAATAAATTTGAGCACCTTTATTCTGTAACTCCTGAGCCAATGTTAAACAACGCATAATATGACCCGTCCCTATTTCAATAGATGCATCAGCACGAAAGACAATTTTTTTCTCAAGCAAGTTACTCCCTCCTCACTAAAAGCACTACAATTTATTAATTTATAATTTCGTTTCTCTATTTAACTCATCCACTAATGATTGTTGATTTGCCCATTTCAATTTCACATGACTATTGATTTGAATAAGTTCAGGATTTCGAAGGATATAATCTTTTATTTGATGAAAAAATAAAGGTTTAGATTTTACATTCAGACTTTTATAAAGTTCATTGAACATATCTAAATCTGGTTGTTCATCTAATGTTAACCTCCAAGTAGGGTAACAAAATGGCGGAGGGAGTTTTACTATATTGACCCGGAATAAATGTGGATTATTAATAAAATAAAACGGAAGGTATTCTGCATAGGTTAAAGTTTTTGGGGTTTGTAGCAATCGTTCGATTGCCTCTAAAGTAAAAATATCGCCTGCTGTTCCGACAGGTAACGTACTTAACTCTGCCTGTGTATAGTCTGCACCGCTTTTCAAATGTTGATCTAGTAAAAAAGTATTAATTTCTGGTGATACAACTGGGCAATCTCCGGTAATCCGTATTACAATATTTGCATTTTCTTGTTTTGCAGCTTGGAGTATGCGATCTGCGGTATTTCCTGGATCACCTCTGAAAATTTTAACCTTCCCACCTAGATCAAATTTTTCTAAAGGATCATCTTGTGCTACATCTGAAGTAGCAAGTATGACCTGGTGTTTCCCTGGAATAGCTAATGTATTTATAAGACATCGTTCAATGGAAGGAACTCCATGTATTGGCAATATTGCCTTTAAAGGTAACCTAGTAGATTTTAACCTACAAAGTACAATAATTACTACTTTAGGAGGTTCAATAACCTCTTTCGTTAATGGAGTTCCTGCTTGCAAATTATATAAAGCTACTTGAGGTAATAATTCCTCAAACTGAAGCTGGTTCAGTGCATTTTCAACGATACCTAGTTCCATATCAACTTTATTAGCTGTAATGATTTCTCCTTTTTTTATATCAACTTTTGTTACTGCTCTTAACAACTTTTTGTTTCGCAATTCTAATAACACCCCTTTCATTTAATGTTTAGCAACTCTATAAAACGAAAGAACTTTTCTTACTGCTTTTATTACATCCCCTACATCACCTTTTGTCATTTTAGGAAATAGAGGAAGTGTAATAATTTCCTCATATAAATTTTCGGCTTGTGGACAAAGGCCTTTTCTATAACCCAAATTTTGATAAAACGGTTGTAAATGTACGGGTATATAGTGCACATTCACACCAATATTTTCTTTTTGTAATGCCTCATAAATTTCTTTTCGATTACCCTTTAATAATTTAGTATTTAACCGAATGATATAAAGGTGCCAACTTGAGTGGGTTTGGGGCAATTGCTTTGGTATGATGATTTCAGGTAAACTATTAAATTCTTTATTATAAATGTCTACATATTTCTTTCTAATCTTAATAAAAGAATCTAATTTACTTAACTGTGATAAGCCAAGAGCAGCCTGTATATCAGTCATCCTGTAGTTGTAACCCAAAAATTGCATTTCATAATACCAAGGCCCATGATTATCAAGAAGTTTTTGAGGATTCCTTTCAATTCCATGTGTACGAAATTGAACAAGCTTTTCATAAAGCAAAGTATTATTTGTAGTAATTACTCCACCCTCTCCTGTTGTAATATGTTTCACAGGATGAAAGCTAAACATTGTCATATCACCAATTGAACCAATCTTTTGGTTTTTATAAGTGGCTCCTAATGCATGTGCTGCATCTTCAATGATAATCAAGTTATTCTCATTTGCTATTTTTTTTATTTTATCTAATTCTACAGGCTGCCCAGTAAAGTGTACGGGAATAATAGCCTTTGTTTTGTTTGTAATCTTTTCCTCTATAGACTTAGTACTGATATTGTATGTTTCATAGTCTATATCAGCGAAAACTGGCTTTCCACCCTGGTATAAAATACAATTTGCACTTGCTACAAATGTCATTGAGGTTGTAATTACTTCGTCTCCCTCTGTGATTCCAGCTGCATAGCAGGCAGCATGCAAAGCAGCTGTACCACTTGAAAAAGAAACAGCGTAATTTGCCCCAACGTATTTTGCTATAGCCTCCTCAAACTGTTGAATCGTTGGTCCTGTCGTTAAAAAGTCTCCTTTTAATATATCTATAACTGCCTGAATATCATGGTCATCAATTTGTTGTTGACCATAAGGCAAATATGTTCCTCTAACAGGATTTCCCCCATGTATACCGAGAATTTCCCTGGCCATTATTCTTTCTCCTTAGGGTTAATTTTTAAAGATTTAATCCACTCTTCTGTTTTAATAACTCCATCTTCTAAAGAAACTTTCGGTTCCCAATTTAATATTGTTTTTGCTTTTTCATAGTTACATAATAATTTTTGAATTTCACTTTGTGGATGGATATGAGTTACATGTTGAATACTTACTTTATTTCCCGAAATCAATTCTGCTAATTTATTAATTGATATATCTTGTCCTGTTCCTGCGTTGATAATATGACCATTTGCTTTAGAAGAATAGCCTGCTTTCACAACGAAATCTGCACAATCTTCAACGTATAAAAGGTCTCTCGTTTGTTTCCCATCTCCATAAATATTTACTGGTATTTTATCTAATTTATTATTTATAAAAATGGCAACAACCCCACCTTCACCTCCAGTTTTCTGGAATGGTCCGTACGTATTAAATGGACGAATTACCACAACTGGAAGCTTATAAGCATAATAGTAAGATAGAACCATATTTTCAGCAGCTATTTTTGATCCAGCATATGGAGAAGCTGGTTTAATGGGGTCTAATTCTGATATTCCTTGTGCATTAGTAGCTTTATCATATACCATACAAGTACTCATAAAGACCATTTTGACATTATGCTTATGACATTGTTCTAACAAATTAAAAGTACCTATTGTATCATTTTCAAAAGTCGTTCTAGCATCATCTATACTATCTTGAACATTAATACTTGCTGCTAAATGATAACAAAGGTCAAATGAATGATTTTTAAATAATTGGTCAAGCAATTTTTTATCTTTAATATCTCCTTGTATACATTGCTTCAAGTTTAAATCATAAACGAACTCGATAATATTTGCTGTAGTTGAATTCGCTAAATTGTCTAATATCCATACTTCATGCTTATCTTGCAATAATCGCTTTACAACCCACCTACCAATAAATCCTGCACCACCAGTTACTAATATTTTCATAATTTCTCCCCTCCTGCTAGTAGTTGCTGGTTTATAATCAAATTTCTAAGTTCTTCTTTTGAAATCGCATCTTGATGATCTGAGCGATAAAATCCTGGCTTCGCTCTATTGGCATTTTCATATTGAGCACCCTTTTTTAGTGGACTTGGTATGATAAACATATCCGGTAATTCAAAAGCCTGTAAAGATTCATCATGTGTCATAAGTTCTTCATACATTTTTTCACCAGGTTTTAATCCAATTTCTTCAATCTTAATACTATCCTTGGACAAACTATACAACTTTGTAACTTCTTCTATCATCACTTCACTTAAATCTTTTAATGAAATAACTGGCATTTTCAATATGAAAGTTTCACCGCCCTTTGCTATTTTCATTGCTTCAATGGTTAACATCGTTGCTTGTTTCAGTGTCATCATAAATCTGCTCATACTAAGATCAGTTACAGTTATTTTGTGATTTTCTTTAATTTGATTTTCAAATAAGGGAATAACAGAACCTCTCGATCCCATAACATTTCCGAAACGTACACTTGCAAATATTGTTTCACTAGATCCTTTTGAATATTCTGCTGATGTTATCAATCTTTCAGCTGTTAGTTTTGTTGCACCATAATTATTTGTTGGTGAAATTGCTTTATCAGAGCTTGTGAAAATCACCTTTTTTACTTTCTGGGCAATTGCTGCTTTTATTACATTTTGTGTTCCAAAAATGTTGGTCAATACCGCTTCAAACGGATTATATTCACAAAATGAAACATGCTTCATCGCCGCAACATGGAACACATAATCAATATTTTCCATTGCGCTATATAGGCGATCATAATTTCGAATATCCCCAATTAAATAGCGAATATTTTGATTTTTACCCCTAAACTCTTCTTGTAATAAAAATTGATTATATTCACTTCTACTAAAAATTCTTATAACTTTTGGCTTTCCCTCTAAAACATTAGAAAGAATGCTTTTTCCAATTGTTCCTGTTCCACCAATAATTAAAACGTTTTTATTTTTAAAAAACATAGATATGAATACCTCCTCTTTTTAAAATAATGTTTATCCTTGTGCGCTTTGAATTAAGCCTTGCAACTTTTTGGTGCTTACTTCTTGTGGATAATTTTCACTAATAAATTGTTGTCTTAATTCTTTTGCTAGACTTGACTGCAAAGAATCGTTTAGGACCTTTTCAATCGTGCCCACCATATCTTCAATAGAGTGATTTACAAGCCAATCTAATTTATCATAATACTTATAATCTCTATCCTCTAATAACGATTTATAAACAACTACAGGTATATCTAATAACATTGCCTCTAACCCAACTGTTGAATTAGAAATAACCACAAGATTCGCATGTAAAATAACATCATACATGTTCACTTCATTTGTTATATATTTAACATTAGGATATACGTTACTTAACCGAACATATTCTCCCACTAGGTTACGCCCTTTTTCCCAAGGATGAGGCTTTATAATAACTGTGATATTTTTGTCTTTAACTAATTCTTCTGTCAATTCGATATAAAATGAAGTTTTAAATGGCTGGGTTGCAATAAAAACTACTTTTGTAGAGGGGTCTATTTTTAATTGTTTAAAAAGATTCTTTTTATCCATATATACCCTATCGAAGATATCATCATATCTGGGATGCCCTATAACCTCAATTTGAGATTCACTGACCCCTTTTTGAAGGTACCAATCTCGTTCATATCTTCCATATACAACCTGTTTTGTAGCGAAAACTGGAAAGTATGCTTCTTCACCCATTATCGCACCATGCTGAAGACAATAACTCGGTATCCCTTCACTTTTAGATAGAAAAGTAAGAGCTCTGCTTGCTATATCCTCCGTTGTGCCAACAATCACACCAGAAATAACTTGTTCTTTAAATATGAAATATGCCATATTAAGTTTCTCAATCATAATAGGGAGGTCACTGAGTAATTTTTTTTGAAAAAACATGTTTGAAAATAGTGGATGTTTATTAAACTTTGAATAAATTTTTTTAGCCTTTTCGATGAAAACATGTGCAGTATTAGGGGCTTTATTTATATAATCTGGTGCACAAATTGTAGGAAGACCATAAAGTTCTGTCTTTTTTGATCTAGTTAATATCTTTGTATGATTTGGATTAAAGTGAGTAAAATTACTTACTGAAAAACGGAGATAATCTGAATTCAGGAGAATCACTCCATTTTGATTTATTCTTTTTATCTTTGATTGAAATGAAGACATTCTTTTTTCAAACTCTAACTGCAACTGTGTTTCCTCTATAGGTTCAATTGACAGTTGTTTATAAAAATCTTTTTCTTTCATTTTATTTTTTACATCTTCGTCCAAATATTGATAGAAATTACTCAGTAATGGTAAAGGAACATTATAATGCTTTAATTCAGAAAAAACATTTATATATTCTAGATTTAATAACCAGTAATTTTTCAAATAGATGTCACTCAATATTTCACCCTCTTTTTTTTCTTAAGTCTTCTCTTAATTCTTTACATGTTCTTTGTGATGGTAATAATTGTACAAATTCATTTTTTTCTTCCGCAAATAACTGCGCATGTATTGAATGTGAAGTAATATAATTGATATCTAAAATTTCATCTAAAGGATAAAAATCCCAATAATGATTTAATCTCCAAAAAAAGCGTGCATCTCCTATACGATAAAACTGAGGGTCTTCATCCCAGTAAGTACTCCACCTTTTTTCAAGAATCGGCAAAACAGATGCTCTATGCATTATAGAACAATGATCAATTGCGCATGGCGCATTATTAGTGACTTTTTTTGCAGGCCTTTCAACAGTTTTGATAGGTAAATCTGATTCATCTAGATGGATCGTTTTTGATGCAGAATATACAATTTGAACATCTTTATTCTCATCAAGATAACTAGACATCATTTTAAGTCGCTCTTTTTCGTATTGATTATCATCTGTAATATAAGTAATATACTCCCCTTTTGCATGTTTAAGTGCCTCGTTAATTAAAGCAGCATATCTGACTTTTTTTGTTCGTTCAGAAATATGGGCTACATTACTTTTATAAAAGTGTACATTTTTCTTGTTTATGAATGGTTGAATCACTTTCTGAGTCAGTTCGTTAGAATCATCATCCATAATAAAAAGTTCAAAATCTTGGAAAGTTTGGTTTAATACACTTAATATCGATTTTTCTACAAATGTGGGCTTATTATAACTCGTCATAATAACTGTAATTTTAGGCAAATATTACTCTCCTCCTTATCATTAAATAAAAAATAGTTACGTTATTATATAAAGAGAAAGGACGAACCGTTCCGATAATTTTAAAAAAGATTTATATATGTAATAAAATGATAAAGTAGCTATTTTATTTGCCCATGCATCTTTTTTATAATCCGCTATAGTCTATACCATATCTATGAACAAGTAATAAACTATTTAAGTACAAAAAAGAAAATATCAATAGTTAGAAACAACTAACTCCAAAGATTCAATTAATATTCACCTGAAAATATTAAGCTATCCAAAATTCTCACAAGAGGTGACAACTTTGAAACCCCTAATTTCAATTATCCTCACTAGCTATAATAAACCTTCTTTAATTAATCAAGTTATTGAAAGTGTTCAGATGCAAACTTTTAAAGAATGGGAACTTTTTATTATGGATGATAACTCTTATCCAGATACTATAAATATCATAAAAAAGTATTTAGATGACCCTCGAATTTATTATAAGAATAGTTTTATACAAGGTAATGAAAGATATAAAACCACAAGATATGCAACGCTCATTAATGAGGCGCTTCCATTAACATGCGGAGATTATATTTGCTATTTAACCGATGATACTATGTACGTTCCAAATAGATTAGCTGAAATGTTATCTTTCTTACAAAAAAGTCCTGAAATAGATGTGGTGTATTCTTCTCAGCACGTAAAATGTGTTGATTATAATCTACAACCTACTCATGAATATGTAAGAAAAGCCTCGGAAATTTTATATACAGCTGCAAATGTTGTGGATCACTGTTCAGTTATGCATACAAGAAGAATTTTATTAAAGGTTTATCAAAAATACAGTAATTATTGGGAGACCGATTCTCTATATTGGTTTAACGGAGATGCAATGTTTTGGAAACGTCTAAATACATTCCAACCTTTCTATCCTATTAACAAAGTGCTCGATATTACTTTCAAAACACCTTTTTCCTTCCAAAATCTATATGCCAACCTCCCATCTAAAGATTTAAATGGTATATTGCTTAGAAATTCACAAGGTGACGTATTTTTAGTTGATAATTATAAACGTAGGCCCATATCAAAAGAAATGCTTTCTTACTTCAAATATAATCAAAATCAAATTGTCCCAATACCTGAACCATTTATTTACAAATACACAGAAGGACCACCTATATCTCTTACAGAACCCATTCCAAATTTACGTGTTGTAAAAAATGAAAAAGGAGAATTATTTTATATAGAAAATAATCAAAAACGTCCATTTATTAACACTACAGCATTTCGCAAGTTTAAATTTTCAGCTCAAGAAATTATTAAAGTTTCGCAACGTAATTTAGATGAATTTTCAGATGGACCACCTATTTACCCGAAATTATCTAATTACACGATTCTACCTGAAGGGAAAGTATTTATCTATCATCACAATTATTTCATTATGACAGATCGCATGCTTCACCCAATAGATAAAGACATGTTACAAAAACTGTATCTATTAAAGAACTGTATACCGATTTCAAAAACTAGCTTATCCTACTTTAAAATTGGTCCTCCTATTTCATCATATCCATCTCACTTAGCTGAAGAGTACCAAGAAGACTGACAAACGAGATTGTGCCAAGAAGTACTATCCCCATGCCCATCAACTTAAGAAAAGTAAGCACCCCAAAACAAAAAAATGAGCTGTTTTCTCAAAATATCTACCTGTAGAGAAAGAAAGTTTTCATTTAGGGGGTACTTCAAAACCTTAGCTTGCTAGTAGGGGTCACCATCTATCAATATTAGTAATGCAGATAACATCATCCTATCGAATAATAAGAAATATATATAATGCCATACTTCATCATTATTGCATGCTTGTTTCTTTCATCTTTCACAACAAATTCTATATGATAATAGGTGCACTTCTTCTCTTCATGAAGTTTTGCTGTACCATTATGACTCTCTCAATTCTGTCAAAACAGTCACTTCTTTTTTTTATTTTTTCTTTCTCAAATAGTTCTGATTTTCCCATTGATTCTTTTAGGTTCTGGTGCAAAAATAAAGTAAAAGAGAATAAAGCATATATATTCCTAACGGAATCGTATCTTATGCTACAAGTCCAAACAATTGATGGACGAATTCTTTCTGATGTTGGATAGACTGGTTCCGTAAATTAATCTGTTCTTTTTTAATCATATGCATGGCTTCTACTCCAGAAAGAATGGATATAGCTGTGTCAAAAGATTTGAGCCCTAGCATAGAACGGATACGCTTCTTTATAAAGCGATGATCTTGTTCTACTATATTATTCAAGTACTTTTGTTGTCTAAGTTGCATACCATCAGGTATGCTTTTTTCTTTTTTCAACAGTTCAATTTCTATTGGATAAGCCGGATTCTTATCGACTGTTATCACACGTGGCTTTGATACATGAAAAGACCGCAAAGCTTTCTTGAAAAAGCGCTTTGCAGCCTTTCGGTCTCTTGTTTTGCTTAGACAAAAATCGATTGTGTTTCCTTTCGAATCAACAGCACGGTACAGGTACATCCATTGCCCTTTAACTTTTATATATGTTTCATCAACTCTCCAAGGGTCATTGGTTTGCTTAAGGTGACGACGAATTCGTTGGTCCAATTCCGGGCCATACTGATGAACCCAACGCATAATCGTGGTATGAGAAATAGATAAGCCCCGTTCCTTCATCATTTCCACCAAATCACGAAAACTGAGGTTATACCGTAGGTACCATCTTACCGTTAACAAAATTATATCAGGCTGATAATGCTTCCATTTGAACAAATTTTCCTTTTTCATACTGATCACACACCTTTTCTAGAGTAGTAATATCAGTATGTCCAAGTTTTATAGATTTTTTGCACCAGAACCAGTCAACCCGTTCCTAATCCAAGTGAAAATACTGGAATCCCTATAGGAAGTAGTGCTTTGAAAAACTCCCACTTGTAGTACCAAATAATCTCTAAAACATCCTTAAAACTTGTTGGACCCCACATTCCCCTCACCCCTTATCATCCCCTTAACAACAAACAAGACGGCAGCGCCTACGATAATTGCTATTGGTTTAATCACGACTTCACCAACAATCCTAATTCACGTAGGATTCCTGAGAACTAATAACCATACGCAAAACCTACAATACAAATTCCTGGAGTGTATCTATGTTCTAAATCTTCATTGTACGTTTTCTTATAATAAGCTAGTTAAGAATCAATGTTATGTTTGTCGTTAATAATTACTTCCTCGCTAGGAAATCCATCCATTTCAATCTGAACAGCTACATACTCTGCTTCTTCATTTACAACTTCATTAAAACACTTTTCTAATTCCTCTAATTTTACACCCACCATTAACCTTCTATTTAAATGTACATTTTGCTCAATAAAAAAGAGCACCCACGTCAGTAGATGCTAAAATATGTGAATGGACTTCTCGATGAGCATTGAATAGGATATAAGCGGTTAACTTGTCCTACACTATACTATATGATTTCTTTATCAAAATAGTTCATCAAAAAGGCACCTTATCCAGGTGCCCTTTCGTGAACATAGAGGTAACACTAAAACGCAGCAATAAACTTGATATCGTGGTGTGTCAGTGTGTCAATATCATTCTATGCTCGATATTCCCTAATATGCTTAATGGTTAATGTGTAATTTCTATATAACAAAGAAAAAAGCACCCTTTTTGGATGCTTTTTTTGTATTTAATCCTTCTTCTCTTTTACCACTAAAGAGAATATATTGTCCAAATTAACCATACGATCTCCAAATCTGAAGAATCTAGCTTCTCTTGCTTGTATAGAATTTTCTATAGCAGCAACTGTTACTGTCTTTTTATACTCAATTTCAAATTCGTGTTGTTTACCATCGACTGCTTCTATGCTTATTATAAATTTTTTCATTTACTTATTCCCCACCTCTCCCAATCTATCTATTCGACAGAAAAGAAGAATATCCTACAAAACAAAAAGCCATCACCGAAGTGACAGCTCCTGAAGGGGAAGAGAGAGAACAAATGGCAATAAGTATCTCTTCAAGCCTCTGCTATTCTAGATACTCTCAGTCTTCTCGTTTATACTCCGTAGAGTCGGCTACTTAATGTCATTTTCGCCAATGTCGAATTATAAAAGATTTATATCCAGACGCATATGTTTCTCCCTACGCCTTGTTTGAACCAACACATAAAACTGAGGGGAATGTTCAGCTGTATTGGCTCAAACAAAGAGCGGAAGCTCTCTGCTCGGTTAATCGTTTAAGAAGAACAGCCTGACTTATATCGGTGATTGTCGGTAGCAATTACTAATATAATTTAGACTTTCCTTCTTTTATGACATGCAGTTCATTCAATCAAACCATCATATCCAATTGGTGCCGATCTAGTTTTAACGAATTCCTTGAAAAAATTCTCCTTCCTCAAGCGCGTGAAGGGCGTAGCCCAGCGGTAGGTGGGAGATGAATTTCGGTTTGGCGTAGCCAAACGGCTTTGCTTTTTATTTTGCCTCTGATATAATCAGTCTTATAAAGTACAAAGGTTGGTATATCAATGAAATTATACAGCAATAATCATTCAGTGTTCTTGTTGTATTATCATCTTGTGTTGGTCGTAAAATACAGAAGAAATGTGTTTGATGATGATATGTCAGATTAT